>JBAQZZ010000056.1:0-15867 GCA_049791475.1 Flavobacteriaceae bacterium
GTTTTAGTATCTAAAACAAATTCAGTAAAATTAAGTTTTGAAAGGTCTTTTTCTGTAATGTCTTGACTTGCTTTTACATCTATGTTTTCGGTTAAACTTTCTTCTTTGTTTTGTTTACAAGAAAAAATTATGGTCAACATACATACTACTGCTAGAAACTTAAAAGGCATATTTCTCTATTTTAAAATGGTATACAAATATATAATAATCGTTAAATTTTATAGCTAAATAAACGTTAATGAAGTAGGTAATATTTTAATATTAAAATAAAGAATTGTCAATAAAGTATTATTATTTTTGCAGAATCTTTACAAACATGGTTTTAAATGAGGAATAAAGTATTAATTATTGGTGCTTGTGGGCAAATAGGTTCAGAATTAACATTCAAATTGCGCACATTATATGGTGATGAAAACGTAATAGCAAGCGATATTAGTTACAGTAACTTAGATATAGTTAATTCGGGTATTTTTGAAATTGTAGATGCTCAAGATTATGAAAGTGTTCAAACATGTGTAGAAAAACATAAAATAGATACGGTTTATTTAATGGCTGCTATGTTAAGCGCCACAGGTGAAAAGTACCCTATGAAAGCTTGGGATTTAAATATGAGTTCTTTATTTCATGTACTTAATTTGGCGCGTGCAAAATTCATCAAAAAAGTATTTTGGCCATCTAGTATTGCCGCTTTTGGACCAACAACGCCAACAGAATATACGCCTCAATATACCGTAATGGAACCTTCAACCGTTTACGGCATTACCAAACAAGTAGGCGAGCGTTGGTGCGAATATTATCATAATAAATACGATGTAGATGTTAGAAGTTTACGTTACCCAGGAATTATTAGTTGGAAAACATTACCCGGAGGTGGCACTACAGATTATGCAGTAGAAATTTATCATAAAGCCATAACAGACAAATTTTACGACTGTTTTTTGAAAGCAGATACCGAATTACCCATGATGTTTATGGATGATGCCATAAAAGCTACCGTAGATATTATGACGACTAAAAAGGATAATATAAAAATACGATCATCATATAATTTAGCAGCCATAAGCTTTACACCAAAAGAAGTTGCAGCATCCATTAAAAAACATATTCCTGAATTTGAAATTACTTATAATCCCGATTTCAGACAAGATATAGCCAACAGTTGGCCAAAAAGTATTAACGATTCTTTTGCAAGACAAGACTGGAAATGGAAACATAAGTTCGCCCTTGAAGACATTACCAAGGAGATGCTCCATCAATTAAACAAAAAATATAAATAATTGTATATTTGATATATCAAATTAATTATAAAATATTGCTTAAATAAATTGAAATATTTTTGGATATAATTAGGCAAAAAACTAAAGCATAGCTTGAGTTACGGTTTCTTTTTTTAACAACATTATATGCAAAAAGAAACGATTTATAAGTGATGTTTTATATTTAAATTGATATTAACCCTAAATTGGTGTTATTATGCTTGAAAATTTCTGGTTTAATGTTGAATATGGTATCAATCATGTGTTGGACATCAATGCTTACGACCATGTTTTGTTTCTCATAGCTTTAACGGTTCCGTATCTTTTTAAAGACTGGAAACGTGTACTTTTGCTAGTATCCATGTTTACTTTAGGGCATACATTGTCACTCGTTTTAGCGGCTTACAGCGTGGTTAGTGTAAATGCCACTGTAGTAGAGTTTTTAATACCTATATCTATTTTAGTTGTGGCTCTTTTTAATGTGTTTACCTCAGGAAAAGGTGCTCAGAAAGAAAAAGTAGGCGTGCTTTTTTTAACCACATTAGCCTTTGGGTTAATACATGGCTTAGGTTTTGCACGCGAGTTTCAAATGCTTTTAGGCGATACCGATAATAAACTAGTACTTCTTTTAGAGTTTGCTTTAGGTATTGAATTATCGCAAGTTATTATCGTATTTGTTGTACTCTTTTTAAGCTATGTCGTACAAACCATTTTTAGGTTTACAAGGCGCGATTGGATTATGGTAATATCGGCCATAGTAGTTGGTTTGGTCATTCCTATGATACTAAATAGCGATCTTTTAGCATAAAACTTTCATAAAACTTTAACGAACTTGTGTTGTAATTAAAATACATACCAACTATATTCGTTAATAGGTTTTACCTTACCTAAAGAAATTATCTTAATTAAAATAAATGAATGCCAAAAAATAAACAGCTTAAGTACGACAAGGCTTATTTAAGAATAGCTCAAGAATGGGGAAAATTGTCGTATTGCAAACGCAGGCAAGTAGGGGCGCTTATTGTAAAGGATAGAATGATAATTTCTGATGGATATAATGGAACACCATCGGGTTTTGAAAATTTTTGTGAAGATGATGAAGGCTACACCAAATGGTATGTTTTACATGCCGAAGCCAATGCTATTTTAAAAGTAGCGTCGTCAACACAATCTTGCAAAGGTGCAACACTTTACATTACCATGTCACCCTGTAAAGAGTGTAGTAAATTAATACACCAAGCAGGTGTGGTAAAAGTGGTTTATAATCAAGCTTATAAAGATGATTCTGGGCTAAAATTTTTAGAAAAAGCAGGAATAAAACTTGAACTCATAGAAGATTTAACAGCCTAATGTCGTATCAAAAAAAATATTTGCCTTTAGTTTTGGGTGTTGCAATTGCAGCGGGTATTTATATTGGCGGAAAGTTAAATTTTAGCGATTCGCCAGATCGATTATTTTCTACAAATAGTAAAAAAGACAAACTCAACAGACTTATAGATTACATAGATTACGATTATGTTGATGAGGTAAATACCGATAGCATTGTAGACGTTACAGTTAATGGTATTTTGAATAATTTAGACCCGCATTCGGTATATATTCCTAAAGAAGACATGGAACGTGTAGCCGAAGAAATGAAAGGCGATTTTGTAGGTATTGGCGTTAGTTTTTATACTTATAAAGATACGATAACTGTAATTAGACCCATTGAAGGAGGACCAAGCGCCAAAGCAGGCATAAAAGGCGGTGACAGAATTATTATGGCTAATGGCGATTCGCTTTTTGGAGCTAATTTGCAAGATGGCGAATTAGTCAAAAAACTAAAAGGGGCTTTAAATTCCAAAGTTAAACTTAAAGTTTATAGAAAAGGTGAACCCAAGCTTCTTAATATCACTGTAAAACGCAGTAAAATTCCTATTAAAAGTGTAGATGCTGCTTATATGTTAACCGATAAATTGGGCTATATTAAAGTAAATCGTTTTGCAGAATCTACCTATAAAGAATTCAAAAAAGGCTTAGACAAACTACAAGATTTAGGTGCCACTGAAATTGCTTTAGATTTACGTGATAACCCAGGAGGTTTTTTAGGAATTGCAGAACAAATTGTAGATGAGTTTTTAGAAGATGATAAGCTCATATTATTCACAAAAAATAAACGTGGGAATATTGAAAATAGCTATTCTACAAGCAAAGGTGATTTTGAAGACGGTAAAATTTATGTGCTTATAGATGAAAATTCAGCATCTGCAAGTGAGATTGTTGCCGGTGCTTTACAAGACAATGATAAAGGCACTATTGTTGGTCGACGCTCTTACGGAAAAGGACTCGTGCAACGCGAAATGGATTTAGGCGATGGTAGTGCAGTACGCTTAACAGTTTCAAGATATTATACACCTACAGGTCGCTCCATTCAACGCCCTTATAAAAACGGAAATAAAGATTATTACGATGAGTATTTTGAGCGTTTAGATAGTGGTGAGTTGCTAGATCCTGAAAAAATACAAGTTGCCGATTCATTAAAGTTTACTACGCCAAAAGGGAAAGTGGTTTATGGCGGCGGCGGTATTATACCCGATGTTTTTGTGCCTTTAGATAACAGTATGCACAACGAAACACTTAACTTTTTACAACGTCGTGGTTTTATAGGCTATTTTGTTTTTGAAGAATTAGAAAAAGACAGACATCTTTACGATGGTATTACAAAACGCGATTTTATAGATACTTTTGAAGTTAGTAACGATTTGGTTTTTGCATTTCAAGATTACCTTAACGTACGTACAGATTCTAAAATAACCTTTGTGGCCTACCACGAGGAAGTAAAGCAATACATAAAAGCGACTCTAGCAGACCAACTTTTTGGTGATGGCGCTTTTGAAGAAATTTTCAATCAACGCGATATCATGATTGATGAGGTTATAAAGTTGAGTGATGGGAAATAGTTTTAATTATCTAAATAATGAATGCTCATAAAACAGGTACATTAAATGAAAGACTAGTCCTTAATGGGGAGTTAAGAAAGTTTGAAAAAGCTATAAAAAATAAAAATAGGACAGAATTATTACATATTTTAAAATCAGTCGGTTTGGAGAATCCAGATATAGATTTTATAATAGAGAATACTAAATTAGAGAAGAGAAGCCTAATAAAAAGAATTCTAGGAATTTAATGTTTTTTAAATAAGTTTATCATGTACTTTAGTGTGTTTTCCACTATTCCAAAGTGTTAAAATATCAGTGGCTACATGCGCACCACTTCCAGATGCGATAGCAAATTGGCTTCGCCAACCAGCTAAAGTGCCAGCTACATATAAATTTTCTTCAATTAAATGATCTGTGTTTTTTAACCAAATACGGTCTTTTTCAATCGCTGCTTTTGGATGTGGTTCAATATATTTACTCAAACCTTTTATGGTGAATAAATTGGTGTAACCAACAGCGATTACAACAATTTTAGCGCTGTAATTTTCTTTATTCGTTTTAACAAGAAACTCATTTTCAGATTTTATAATTCCTAAAACTTTTTCCTTTTCTATCTGCTTAACATGAGGATATAAAGTAGCCAATTGTTCCTTACCATCTTCTAAAATAGAAGTTCCTGTAGTCCCTGGTTTTAGGCCTAAAACATTGTTAAACAAAGCGGTTTGTAAATGCGAGGTTTTTTGATGTGTAATAATGGCAATTTTTTTGTCTTTAGCAAAAGGTTTGTTTTTAGCCGAACCTAAAACTAAAGCACAAGATAATCCTGCAGCTCCGCCACCAATTATTAGAGCATCAAACATATTAGTTTTGTTTGTTTACTTTTTGCTCAATACGTTTAGAAACTCTTAAAATCAGCATCATTAATATCACACAAAGTGAAGCTACTATAGTAATAACAGCAACTATACTATTGCCTTCAAAAGGCGCTTCATAGTTTACTTGTGTGAGGTTAAACCCAATAAGCCCTAAGGCGATGAGACTAATTATGATCGTTAATATTTTCATTTGTTTTAAATTTTATTATCGTTTCATTAACTATTCTGGTTGTTTTAAAATAAATTTTGTTTGCCAAATGCCCATTATGGGCTTAGGCAAAATCAAAAAGTGCTTTTATATTATGAGCAAATAATTTTACAGCGATAGCTAATAAAATAACACCAAAAATTTTACGAACAATATTGATGCCGTTAGCTCCTAAAAAACGTTCAATTTTACCAGAAGTTTTTAATACTATAAAAATAATAATAACATTTAATATAACAGCAACAATAATGTTTTCTGTTCTAAACTCTGCTCGTAAAGAGAGTAATGTTGTTAAACTACCCGGGCCAGCAATAAGAGGAAATGCCAATGGAAAAATAGAGGCAGTCATGGCCGTATGTTCTTCTTGTTTGTATAATGTTACGCCCAAAATCATTTCTAAAGCGATAAAAAATAATATAAATGCCCCAGCTACGGCAAAAGAGTTTACATCAATACCAATAAGGTTTAATATACTTTTTCCAAGAAAGAGAAATACAATCATAATTATCCCTGAAATAATTGATGCTTTTTCACTTTGAATATGCCCCACTTTTTTGCGTAAATCGATAACAATAGGAATATTACCAACAATATCTATTACGGCAAATAATACCATAAAAGCTGTAAATATTTCTTTAAAATTAAGTTGCATTATTTTTAGTTTTAATTTTTTAAAAGGTCTCGCAGTTTACTGCGTTTTTAGTTAATTTGTGATTTTCGCAAAAGCGAGAATCTAAAAATTCTAGCCATCTAAAATAGGTGTTTTGAATTTTTCGGCAAAAGTAGTCTATTATCTTAATTAATTTCATTTAAAGATTAACTATTTTTGCTCACATATAAGATAATAATTTATGTTCCAATTAGGGAAAACCATTGTTTCTGAGGATGTTATACAGAAAGATTTTTTATGCAATTTATCTGCATGTAAAGGAGCTTGTTGTATTGATGGCGATGCAGGTGCGCCACTTGAACCAGATGAAGCTAAGATACTTGAAGCCATATACCCCAAAGTAAAACCGTTTTTGAGACAAGAAGGTATTGACGTTATTGAAGCTCAAGGCACTTTTGTTAAAACTGAAGATGGCGAGTTGGAAACCCCTTTAATTAACGGAGCAGATTGTGCTTACGTGATTTTTGATGATAAGAATGTAGCACTTTGTGCTATTGAAGAAGCTTATAACCAAGGCGAGGTTACTTGGAAAAAGCCTGTGTCTTGTCATTTATATCCCATAAGAGTTCAAGAATATTCTGAGTTTTCTGCTGTTAATTATCATAAATGGCAAATTTGCGATGATGCGTGTACACTTGGTGAAGAGTTAGGCGTTCCAGTATATAAATTTGTAAAAGAAGCCTTAATTAGAAAATTTGGGGAAGATTGGTATATGGAGTTGGAAAAAGTGGCTAACAAACTTCAAAAATAACTTTAAAAATACTGTGTAAAATAAGGGTTTTTTGAAATTGAAATCATAATCAGGTAATCCGCTGTAAACCCCAGTATTTTGTTTTTAATATACTGAAATACAGATAATTAAATATAATTTTTTTAAAATCATTTTTTTTCTATTAGTTTTTTCCATTGTTAAAAACTTGTTGACAATGTTTATAACAATGGCTTTATTTAATGCCGATAATTTGCAATCTTTGTTGTCCGCGAAATCGGGAAATTATCGTCCAACTTTTATAAAAAACAAAAAAAATGTCGCAAGTAGCAGTAGAGCCTATTCTTCAAGAAAATAAAGATCGTTTTGTAATATTCCCAATCGAACATCATGATATTTGGGAATGGTATAAAAAATCTGAGGCGAGTTTCTGGACTGCTGAAGAAATTGATTTGCATCAAGATCTTTCAGATTGGGCTACAAAATTAAATGATGACGAGCGTTATTTTATAAAACACATTTTAGCATTTTTTGCTGCCAGTGATGGGATTGTAAATGAAAATTTAGCAGAAAACTTTGTAAATGAAGTGCAATATAGTGAGGCAAAATTCTTTTACGGATTTCAAATCATGATGGAGAATATCCACAGTGAAACCTACTCGCTTTTAATTGATACTTACGTAAAAGACGAAAAAGAAAAAGGCTTATTATTTAATGCTTTAGATAATTTTCCTGCTATTAAGAAAAAAGCAGATTGGGCACTTAAATGGATAGATTCACCAAGTTTTGCCGAACGTTTAATTGCATTTGCAGCAGTAGAAGGTATTTTCTTTTCAGGTGCATTTTGTTCTATTTTCTGGTTAAAGAAAAGAGGATTAATGCCAGGATTAACATTTTCAAACGAGTTAATTTCTCGTGATGAAGGTGTGCATTGCGATTTTGCAGTACACTTACACAATAAACATTTAATAAATAAAGTGCCAAAATCTCGTATTAGAGAGATTCTTGTAGATGCTTTAGATATAGAACGTGAATTTATAACAGAATCATTACCAGCGAGTTTAATTGGTATGAATGCTGTTTTGATGTCTCAGTATTTAGAATTTGTAACCGATAGATTATTATTTGAACTAGGTTGCGATAAAGAATACAATACAGCCAATCCCTTTGATTTTATGGATATGATTTCGTTACAAGGAAAAACTAATTTCTTTGAAAAACGAGTGTCTGAATATCAAAAAGCAGGAGTTCTTAATAAAGAAGAAGAAAAAGATAAATTCAGTTTTGATGCTGATTTTTAATTAAAGAAAGCTTTTTAATTAAAATTATATATCCACATAGTGGAATACTAAACTAAATAGTATTTATTGAATTAATTAAACCAACAGGCTTTCATCTTTTGAAAAAAAGATAAAGTTTGAACAAATAACTAACCCATTTTCTGAAGGTGTGTCAGAAATGTTAAAAACCCTTAAAATCAATGTTTGTAGTAAAAAGAGACGGAAGAAAAGAGCAAATCATGTTCGACAAAATTACGGCAAGAGTACGTAAATTATGTTACGGATTAAACGAATTGGTTGATCCATTAAAAGTAGCAATGCGCGTAATTGAAGGTTTGTACGACGGCGTTACTACCAGCGAGCTTGATAATCTTGCAGCTGAAATTGCCGCAACCATGACTACTGCTCACCCAGATTATGCACGTTTAGCAGCTAGAATTTCCGTTTCAAACTTACACAAAAACACTAAAAAAACCTTTAGCGAGGTTATGGAAGATTTACACAAATACGTAAATCCAAGAACAGGAAAAGATGCACCACTTTTGGCTGATGATGTTTATGAGGTAATTATGGCAAACAAAGAACGTTTAGATTCTACAATAATTTATAACCGTGATTTTGGTTATGATTATTTCGGATTTAAAACCTTAGAACGTTCGTACCTTTTAAAATTAAACGGACAAATTGCTGAACGCCCACAACACATGCTCATGCGTGTTTCAATAGGGATTCATTTAAACGATTTAGAGGCTGCTATTGAGACTTACGAGCTCATGTCTAAAAAATATTTTACACACGCTACACCAACATTATTTAACTCAGGCACACCAAAACCGCAAATGTCGTCATGTTTTCTTTTAACCATGAAAGATGATAGTATTGAAGGTATTTACGATACACTAAAACAAACCGCTAAAATCTCGCAATCTGCTGGAGGAATTGGATTAGCAATACACAACGTTCGTGCTACAGGAAGCTATATTGCTGGTACAAACGGAACAAGTAATGGTATTGTGCCGATGCTTCAAGTATTTAATGATACCGCACGTTATGTAGATCAAGGTGGCGGAAAACGTAAAGGGAGTTTTGCTATTTATATAGAAACTTGGCATGCCGATATTTTCGATTTCTTAGATTTAAAAAAGAACCACGGAAAAGAAGAAATGCGTGCACGTGATTTATTTTATGCGATGTGGATTTCAGATTTATTCATGAGACGTGTTCAAGAAGATAGTCATTGGACCTTAATGTGTCCTAATGAATGTCCAGGCTTACCAGAAACACATAGTGAAGAATTTGAAGCCTTATACTTAAAATACGAAGCTGAAGGAAAAGGACGTAAAACGATAAAAGCTCGTGAGCTTTGGGAGAAAATATTAGAATCTCAAATTGAAACAGGCACACCATATATGTTGTATAAAGATGCGGCTAACCGTAAATCTAATCAGCAAAATTTAGGAACTATTCGCTCTTCTAATTTATGTACAGAAATTATGGAGTACACATCTCCAGATGAAGTTGCCGTATGTAATTTAGCATCTATTGCATTACCAATGTTTGTTAAAAACGGAGAATTTGACCATAAAGAATTGTTTCGAATTACTAAGCGTGTCACTAAAAATTTAAACAGAGTTATTGATAGAAATTACTATCCGGTAATTGAAGCAGAATATTCAAATTTGAAGCATAGACCAATTGGTTTAGGCGTACAAGGATTAGCAGATACATTTATCCAGTTACGTTTACCTTTCACAAGTGATACCGCTAAACAGTTAAACCAAGATATTTTTGAAACGCTTTACTTCGCTGCTGTAACAGCAAGTATGGAAGAAGCTAAAGACGATGGTGCTTATCAATCTTATGAAGGATCTCCTATTAGTAAAGGAGAGTTTCAACACAACCTCTGGAATATTAAAGATGAAGAATTAAGTGGTAATTGGGATTGGGCTAAATTACGTAAGCAAGTATTAAAACATGGTGTTCGTAACTCGTTATTAGTAGCGCCAATGCCAACAGCATCAACGTCTCAAATTTTAGGAAATAATGAATGTTTTGAACCGTATACTTCAAACATTTATACACGTCGTGTATTATCTGGTGAGTTTATTGTGGTAAACAAACATTTATTAGAAGACTTAGTCGAATTAGGCTTGTGGAACGAAAGTTTAAAACAAGATATTATGAGAGCCAATGGTTCTGTACAAGATGTTGATGTACCTCAAGAAATTAAAGAATTGTATAAAACAGTTTGGGAATTAAGCATGAAAGATATTATAGATATGTCTCGCCAGCGAGGATATTTTATAGATCAATCGCAATCGCTTAACTTATTCTTAGAAGGTGCAACTATGGCTAAATTAACGTCAATGCATTTTTATGCTTGGAAAAGCGGCTTAAAAACAGGGATGTACTATTTACGTACTAAGAGTGCTGTTGACGCGATTAAGTTTACGTTAAAAACGACTAAGCAAGAAGATCCAATAGCAGAAGTTGTTGAGGTTAATGAAGTAGCTGTACAACAAGAAGATGCAAAGAAAATGAAAGTAGCTGCTCAAAATGCAGCTAAATTTGCAAAGAAAAGCACCCCAGAAGTAGAAGTAGAACCAATGACTGCCCAAGAAATGAAAGCACTTATAGCGCAAGCTAAAGATGGAGAAGGCGATGATTGTTTAATGTGTGGGTCTTAATATTAAATACTTAAAATTAACTTTTCCCAATTCTTTCCCTCAAGGAATTTGAGAGGGGTTTAAAATTAAGTGTATAAAAGAGGCTGTCTTTCAGACAGCCTCTTTTATTTGCGAATTTTCTAACCTGAGTTCGACGTAAGAATAAACATAATCTAATGAAAAACAATTACTTATGTTTTAATATCAGGTTGAGCGCAGTCAAAACCCAAAGAGTTTGTCGATTTTAATGACCTTTCTATTTGCTCCGCAAGGTGCTTTCAATGAAAAAATATTTTCATTTCATCAATGCTCAAGCTTACAACCCAACTATTTTGTTAATTTTCACCTTTAAAATGGAGGTTTTTATATCGAACTCAAAAACACAAAAAGCTTGAAGAAAAAGGATTTAATTTTTCGCTTTTTAAAGCATTAAAAAAGGTTTAGCAATATGCTAAACCTTTTTTTTATTATATCAATTTAAATACTGTTTAAGTATTTTTATTGAGTGTTTCTTATTTCTTAACAAGTTTTACACTACTAACACCTTCAGCAGTTTCAACTTTAGCAAAATATAAACCAGATTTTAAGCTAGAACCATCTATAACAGCTGTTTCAGATTTAGGTTCCATAGTCATGACGCTTTTACCTAAAACATCATAAACAGTAATTGAAGAAATTCTAACATTTTGAGTTTCTATAGTCCACTTATCTTGTGTTGGGTTCGGGTATGTGTTGAATGAAGTTTTTGAGAAATCATCGGTTCCTAAAACAATGCCATTATGGAAATAAATATTATCTACATAAAATGGACCAACATCAGCTCCACCAGCTCCTGCGGTTTGAACAATAACTTGTCGTATTGCGTCTCTTGGATTACCTGCATTAGAATCAAAATCTGCAAAATCAATATCATACTCGTGCCAAGTGTCTGAAGCCAAAGAAGTAACATCAAAATTCTCTTGAATATTAGTTCCGTCAGAATATTGTACAATGAAAATCATAATTGTCCCTACAGCAGCTGTTGAGCCTTCAAAATAAAAGTCAATATGAGCAGTACTCATTGCTGATAAATTTAAGTATTGAGGAGTGGTGCCAAAATATTTATATTGGAAACCTGCTCCAGAATTTGGTGTCGTTGCTGATATAATAGAATTTCCTGAAAAATCGATTTCTGAAAATACAGAACCTCCAAAAGTTTCAGGAGAATCACTATCATCTGCCACATTTGTATAAGCATCACTATATACAGAAATAACATTTGCTGCAGCCCTGTTTGGCGGCGTTGTCGCTGCTGCTGGTGGCCCTACGGTTTCAATTGAAACTGTGTATGTTTCTGTATCTGTTGTATTTTCTGCTGTTACAACCACGGTTGCAGTTCCTGGGATACCAGTTGCTTGAGTTATTACTCTACTTGCATTAACATTAGTTGTTGTAGCTGTCGTAATTTGAGGTACCACAGTTGTTCCAGGTGCAACTGAGTAAGTGTATGAAGTTGTTCCAGGACCAAAACCAGAAATTGTAGCGCCATCAACTTGTAAATCACTTAACGTAGCGTCCGTAGTAGGATCTACAGCTGGTCTTGAAAAATAAAAATTATCAAGGTAAATAGTAACACCACTTACTCCACTATCTGTTGCAAATTTGAATTCCTTTATATCAGAAATACTTAGTCCTTGACTTGTATAGTCTGAAAGAGGAATTGCAACAGTAGTCCATTGGTTAGCAGCTGCAGGTACATTTACAAATTTCTCTCCAGTTGTATCGCTTATCAAATAAACGTTAGGTGAGACTGTATTTGTCCAAATATCCACATTTAAGGTAGTCATTGAAGATAAATTTATATTTGAACCTATAACTGTTCCTTGATAGTCAAAGTTAGGATAGGTTAATGCACGATCGCCACCGAAAGGGTCAATTGTAACATTTCCTGAACTAGACCCCCAATTAGGGTTAAAATTTGATACTAAAATATCATTGTAAACTTTAGTGGCAGCATCAACAGTTTGTGTAAATATAGAAATTACATCTCCGGCATCTCTAGCAGGTGGGGTTGGTGCCGCAGTATTGGGCTGAGCATATCCAAAAGACATTGTCAAAAGGATTAATAAAAAAGTAATTTTTTTCATCATAATAATTATTTAAGTTAATTAATAAAAAGGAAATAAGTATTTAAAAAATTATACAATATTTCCATCTTCATAAATTTACCTATAAAATTTTGCGAAATACTCAAAGAACACCTCAACAAAAAACATACAAAGCAAAAAAATAGCCTAATTTTGATTTTTTGACAATAGAGCGGTGTTATTTGTTGTTTATCGTTGTTTTGATTGTTTTTAACTAATTTGAAATTTAATTGACTATTTTCTATATACGCTATGTTGTGGTAATGTTGTGGTAATGTTGTAATGTGTATTGTAGCCTATTCTTATGTGGAATAATATTCAGTGTACTAGGACTAATTCCAAACCCACTTTCACAACTATAATGACATTAAATACTGAAAACTAAAAATATTAGGTATTGACTTATAAATGAAAAAAATCCATGCAAATTAAAATTCACATGGATTTAAAACTTATCATTTGAATATTAGATGAGTTAAATAAAAGTCTCTTAAAACTTTAAATTTTCCTCTTTATCCCACAAGCCCCAATACGCTCCTACATCGCCTTCTGCTCCAACCTTCCATGATTCATCAAAAGAAGAGAAATAAAACATGTCAATATCATCTGCAGCAGACCAAACCTGAGAATTTATAAAATACTTAATAGCATTGTCATGTGATGGAATAGCGCCTTGAAGTCCTGCACCAAAAGAAGGCCATCCTGTTTCTGTAATAATTACTTTTTTGCCGTTTCCAGCATCTTTGGCTTGATTATACATATCTCTCATATATACCAATGCATATTCTTGACTGCAACCTTCCCAATACGGATAGCAGTTTGCTAAAATAACATCACAAGCTTCAGTTATTCTAGGCCTATGCGAAAATTCATAATAAGCATCCACATAGCCCATTGGGATATCTGGGATAGCTTGTTTTACCTCGTACATAAACGCCAAAAGTTCATCTTCGGTTAAATCTTTCCTGTACATCACTTCATTGCCAACTGCAGCAATATCAACATACCCTTCTTTTGCTAGTTTTATAAGTCCAGCAATTTCCTTTTTGTTAATTTCATCATCATCACCTAACCAAGCACCAACTAAAGTTTTAATCCCATATTCCTTAGCTATAACAGGTATTAACTCATTACCATCTGTACAAGAGAAAGAACGAATCCATTTGGTATATGGTTTTATAATTTTCATGCGTCGTCTTATCTGCTTTTCAGTCATTTGCTCACCAGGTTCTTGCCCTTCTTCATAAGGACTAAAACACAAACCGTGCATACCGTTTTTTAATACTCTTTTAAAAATATTTCGTAACCCTTTTGGTGTTTTATTATCAAGATTTAAACCCGATAATGACATGATTTTATCTGATCTGTACGACATTTATTCTATAATTTCTTTGTTAAATTTTTTCTTTTATTTAATTCTGCCCTAATTTCATTGGCTCGTTCTTCGGTAACATCATAATTTCGCATCACATACATGGCAAGAAGCGTGCCTGCCATAGGAAAAAAACAAAAGAACGCATGAAGCCCATCAACGGCTGATTGTTGTTCTATAGTAGTAAGCTCTGGGTTAAATCCAACAATAGCAATAATAACACCACTTAATGCTCCCGCAATTGCAAAACCAACTTTAACCATCCACCAATAAATAGCACCGAATATACCTTCTCTACGCAACCCAGAGTTTAACTCATCTATATCGATTACATCAGCCGTCATTGACATCATTATGGTGAATAAGCTCCCTATGCCAAAAGAAAAGAATGGTAGCGCAATAATATACAACCCTGGTTTACCTGGAACAAATAGAAACCATAGCATAATGTATCCTACAACCGAAATGCCTTGGGATACCAAAAACGCTTTTTTCTTTCCCATAACCTTAGACATCCAAGTGACAATTGGTATTACTATAAAGGTAGTACCCAATGCGCCCAAACATCCAAATAACGAAACCCAAATACCACTAGCGGCAGCATCTCCATTAAACAGTTTGTATACAATAACAAAAAAGGTAAGTGCTGCAACAGTATTAAATGCATTAAAAACTAAAAACGTAGCAGCACATAATTTTCTAAACGCCTTAATTTTAAATGCTTCAGCAAAACTATCAATAAATATTTTTTTTAAACTTCCGCCTATATTTCTCAAATTTAATGGCTCATAATTTTCGTTTAAAGTAGATTTACTCTTTATAAATAGTGCTGGAACCATGGCAAAAATAGCGCAAGGTATTGCGACCCATATCGCCAGTTGCCTTACTGCTACCTCTGCAGATGGAAACCATTCAGGATCATACATAATTACCCAAAACCATGGTGCTATTACCCAAGCCCATTGTCCAATCCACTGGGCTACAGCCATAATATTTGTACGTTCATGAAAGTCATCACTCATCTCATAACCCATTGCTACGTATGGGACACTAAACAAAGTAAGCCCTAAATAAAAGACAACAGACCATAAAAAGAAATACCAAAAATTAAATTGAAGTGAATTTTCCTTAAAAAGTTGCCACATGAAAATGTAGGCTATACCCATTATTATTGAACCAATTAAAACATATTGCCTTCGCCGTCCCCATTTCGATTTTGTGTTATCCGAAATATAGCCCATTATTGGGTCTGTGATAGCGTCAAATATTCTTGGAAAAAAATATATAAGAGACCACATCCAACCAGGAAAGCCAAGATCTTGTACTAACACCACCATAAATATTCCTAGGATAGCAGGAAACATTTGGTTGGCTAGCATACCCACTCCAAATGCAACTTTCTGCCCCAAGGGAACTTTATTTCTTGATGCCGTCTTAATTATTGACATAATTTAGTGTTAGTTAGTTAATGCTCGTTTTAATGATTTTGGAAATATAGCAGTTTAAAATGGTACGTCTACAATTTTATATAATATAGATCTGTTATTAATCTAAAATTGAAAACTATTTTAATTTTAGATTACGGAAAGTATGCACCACAAATACATAATTAACGTTGTAATAAAACAATTGCGCCCAAAATTAAATTTGATAATTTTAGTTCAGTACATGACAAAATTTTAAATAAGAAGTTCAAATCATTAAAAATGAGCACCTTAATAACTCCTCCCCTTTTTTTAAGGGGAGGTGCCGATAGGCGGAGGGGTCAATGATATAAACTATTTAAA
>JBAQZZ010000057.1:0-4403 GCA_049791475.1 Flavobacteriaceae bacterium
ATTCTACATAATTCCATTCACTATACCAATCATAGCTGCTTTGCGTAATTAAATCGTTAAGCCTTATTTTGTGACCAGGTGAAACACCTAATTCTTGTAAAGGAAGTTTAACAGTACCTCTTTGGGCATTAAAATTATCTAAACTGATAATAATTAAAAGCTCATTGGTTTTAGAGTCGTTCCACTTATAAAAAGCCATTAAATTTTCGTTTTCAATATGACAGAATTTAATGTTATTAGTTTGTTGAAGTGCTTCATTTTCATGACGAATTTGATTTACTTTTGAGATAACAGCTATTAGTTTGTTTTCAATAGTCCAATCGTACTGCGTGCATTGAAATTTTTCTGAATTCAAATACTCTTCTTTCCCAATTAAGGCGTCACTAAGCATATACTCGTAAACAGGTCCGTAAAGCCCGATACTTGAGCTTAAAGTTGCCGCCAACACATAACGTTGTATGTGTTTAGATTCATTCGCGCCTTGTAAATGGTATGGATTAATATCTGGTGTATTAGGCCAAAAATTAGGTTGCATATATTCACTTAACTCACTTTTGGTTAACTCTTCAACATACGCTATAAGTTCGTGTTTATTGTTACGCCATGTAAAATAAGTGTAAGATTGCGTATACCCTTGTTTTGCTAATTGCTGCATCACTTTTGGAGCCGTAAATGCCTCTGCTAAAAAGATAACATCTGGATGTTTTGCTTTTACTTTAGTAATAATCCAATTCCAAAAATAGAAGGGCTTTGTGTGCGGGTTGTCAATTCTAAATACATTAATACCACAATCTATCCAGTAATTTAAAACATCTAAGCACGCATTCCAAAGGTTTTTATAATCTTCACTTTCCCAATAAATAGGTAAAATATCTTGGTATTTTTTAGGTGGATTTTCGGCATATTGCACAGTGCCATCTGGTCGCCATTTAAACCATTTTGAGTGTTCTTTTACCCAAGGATGATCGGGTGCTACTTGTAACGCATAATCCATGGCAATTTCAATACCTTGTTTTTTTGCTTTTTGAATTAAGGCTTTAAAATCGTCAAGAGTTCCTAATTGCGGATGAATATCTTTATGCCCTCCATATTGAGAACCAATACCCCAAGTTGAACCAACATCGCCTTCTTTGGCTTCTGTAGTGTTGTTTTTACCTTTTCTATTAACTTCGCCTATTGGGTGAATAGGCGGAAAATATAATGTGTCAAAACCCATTTTTGCAACTCTTGGTAATAAACGCTCACAATCTTTAAACGTACCATGAACACCGGCTTGCTCTGAAGCTGAACGCGGAAAAAACTCATACCAAGTACTAAATCTTGCTTTTTTTCTATCAACATAAACTTGATATTCTGTTGAGGTATTTGCTAATATTTTTTCTGGATGTTCAAAGAAAATATGATGAAGCCTCTCGCTTACTGCTTCTTTTATAGCTTCAGTATAGTGTTGTTCATCTGAGAAAATATTTTTTAGATGCTTTAAATATAATTTATCATCAGGAGATGCTTTTTTAATAATAGTTTCTAAAAAAGGAACACCCTCAAGCAGTTCAGATTTTACATGTTGATTATCAGCAATTTTACGTTCAATACCGTGTTGCCAGTTTAATGCATAATCTACCCAAGCTTCAACTTTATAGGAGTAAAACCCTTGTTTTTCAACTGTAAATAAAGATTCCCATTCGTTGTTTACAACTAAATGCATTCTGGTTTCTTGCCACTTTTTAGCATTTTGGTGTTTAAACAAAACAGATGCAGCTATGACATCATGACCATCAGCTATAATGTGGGCGTCTACATTAACAATTTCATTAACAACACGTTTAATATAAAACTCACCACAATTAATACTAGGCGAAACATGATCAATTACAACTCTTTTTTGGTTTTGCATTCTTGATTATATAATAAAATTTATGTATTCTTAGATTATTGTGCCTTTTGGAATGGTTGCGTCTTTTTTAATAACGACAATACCATCTCTTACACAGTATGTATCTGTTTCGGTATCTTCTAAATGTTTTCCACCTTCAATTTTAACATGGTCGCCAATACGGCAGTTTTTATCGATTATACAGTTTTTTATAAAGCAATTTTCGCCAATACCTAATAGGTTTTCAATATTATTGTTTTGTATTTGATCAAGGGATTCATAATAATCGTTACCCATCATATAAGTATTAATTACTATAGAGCCTTTACCAATTCTTGAGCGAATACCTATTACAGATCTTTCAATTTTCTCGGCACTTAAGATACACCCATCTGAGATTACAGTTTTGTCTAGAACGGTTCCTGCAATTTTTGTTGTAGGCAGCATTCTAGCACGTGTGTATATAAGTTTATCTTTGTTATATAAATCAAATTGAGGGATATCATCTGTTAAACCTAAATTGGCTTCAAAAAAGGATTCTACTGTCCCAATATCAGTCCAATAGCCTTCATATTGATAACTTAGAGTTTTATGAGAATCTATGGCTTGCGGAATAATTTCCTTCCCAAAATCGTTGGTATTAGGATTTTTCATTAACTCTTCTAAAAGGCTTCTATTAAAAATATAAATTCCCATAGATGCTAGATAATAGCGCCCTTGTGCTTTCATATCATGACTTACTTCTGAGGTCCAATCAGGTAATAAACTAGTCTCTGGTTTTTCAATAAAAGATGTAATTACATTTTCATCATTCGCTTTAAGAATACCAAACCCAGTTGCGTCTTTGGCATTTACAGGAATAGTTGCTATAGAAATTTCGGCACCACTTTCCTCATGAGCTTCAATCATTTTTCCATAATCCATTTGGTACAATTGATCTCCTGATAAAATTAGGAAATATTCAAAATCATGATCTAAAAAATGATGCATACTTTGTCTTACAGCATCTGCTGTTCCTTGAAACCATGTTTTATTATTTGGCGTTTGTTCTGCCGCCAATACATCTACAAAAGCACTACTAAAAAAACTAAAATGATAGGTGTTTTTTATATGCTTATTTAAACCGGCAGAATTGAATTGTGTTAAAACATACATACGTTTAATATCGGCATTTATACAGTTTGAGATGGGAATATCTACTAACCTGTATTTTCCCGCTATTGGTACCGCTGGTTTTGATCGTCTATCTGTTAACGGGTATAATCTAGAACCTTGACCACCACCAAGAATTATGGATAAAACTTTATTGTTAATCATATCTTTTAGTTTATTTGTTAGTTTTTAAATGGACTCTTCTATAATAATGATTTGTATAATGCTTCTACTTGTTTAGCAATGGCAATCCAATCAAAATAATCTTCAACGCGTTGTCGCCCATTTTTAGCCATAGCTTCTCTAAGCGCTTTGTTATTAATTACTTTATTAATACCATCAGCTAAATCTCTTGAAAATTTATCTGGATTAACGGGCTCAAAAGGTGCTTCTTTTTGTTGTTCTAACGGAATTAAAAGACCTGTTTCGCCATGTACAACAACTTCTTTAATGCCTCCAACCGCACTTGCAACAACTGCTGTATCACAAGCCATAGCTTCAATATTTATAATCCCGAAAGGCTCATAAATAGATGGGCAACAAAACACATCGGCGTGTGAGTATAATTGAATAATTTTTTCTTTGGAGAGCATTTTGTCAATCCAGATAACATTATCTCTTGTTTTTTTCACTTCGTTTACAGCATCTTCCATTTCTTTGCCAATGGCTTTGGTATCGGGCGCTCCCGCACACAGTATAATTTGTGTGTCAGGATCGATATATTTTATGGCGTTTACTAAATGAATGATTCCTTTTTGACGTGTAATTCTACCAACAAAAAGCACATACGGCTTCGTTTTATCTACGCCATATTCATCTAAAGTTGAGGTTTCAGGTGTGGTAATGTATTGTTGAAGATTAATACCGTTGTATATAACATGAATTTTACTTTCGTCTACATCAAAGTGTTTTAGTACATCTTCTTTAGTTTCCTCAGAAACAGCAATCAAGGCATCAGCCATTTCAATAGCTGTTTTTTCAACCCACGATGAGGCGTCATAACCTCTACCAAGTTGCTCACGTTTCCAAGGTCTTAATGGCTCAAGTGAGTGCGTGGTAATTACTAAAGGTGTGCCGTAACATAATTTTGCAACAATACCTGCAAAATGCGCATACCATGTATGGCAATGCACCACATCTGCATCAATTTGATCTGCATTCATATCTATACACGTACTCAAGGTTTTAAAAACAGATTTTAATTTATCGTCAGAATCTTTAAAAATAGCTTTATCGTCTGTGAATCCTTTAACAGTTAAATTTGGCGATTTATCATCTTGATCGCCAAAACACCTAACATCTATCTCTATTAATTTTGCCAATTCAGCTGCTAAATATTCAACATGTACTCCTGCGCCACCGTAAACATATGGCGGAA
>JBAQZZ010000058.1:0-64294 GCA_049791475.1 Flavobacteriaceae bacterium
AGGTTAACCCGAAATTGGCTGCAAAAGTAACTATTAATTAATAATCTGCAACGTTTTATTTATATTTTTTTGGTGTTTCTTTTTGCTTGAATATTTAAGTATTATTTTATGTTTATAAGAAGCAAAAAGTCAGGCTTTCAATACTCGCTTCCTCTCCCGATAGCTATCGGGAGAGGCGAGCTCAAAGATGCTGTTCAATCCTTAACACGGGTTTTGATTGTTATGTGTAGTATCAGTTCTTAACTAATAAGGTAATTAAATTACGTCATTACGAGGAAGAATGACGAAGTAATCTCATGAAAGGAACTAAAATTAAAAAGATTGCTTCGTTCCTCGCAATGACGTAAAATCAATCATCCAACAAATCAGGACGACGTTCTTTAGTTCTTTTATAAGCCTGCTCTTCCCGCCATTTTTCAATCTTGGGGAAATTACCACCAAATAATAATTCTGGAACTTTCCAACCCTTGTATTCTCTTGGTTTTGTGTAAATTGGCGGTGCTAATAAACCATCTTGAAACGAATCGGTTAGGGCAGAGGTTTCATTTCCTAAAACACCAGGTATTAATCTAATTATAGAATCGCAAAGTACAGCAGCTCCTAATTCACCACCAGAAAGCACATAATCGCCAATAGATATTTCACGAGTTATAAACTGATCCCGCACCCGCTGGTCTACACCTTTATAATGCCCGCACAGAATAATAATATTTTCTTTCAAAGATAATTGGTTGGCTATGCCTTGTTTTAGGGTTTCACCATCCGGTGTCATATATATAACTTCATCATAATGACGTTCTGTTTTCAAAGCTGAAATACATTTATCAATAGGCTCAATCATCATAACCATACCAGCACCACCACCAAATTGGGTATCGTCGATAGATTTATAGTTATCACTCGTATAATCTCGTAAATTATGAAAATGCACTTCTACTAAACCAGCTTCAATAGCACGTTTTAAAATAGAAGCCTCAAATGGACTTTTAAGTAATTCTGGTAAAACAGTAATTATATCGATGCGCATTGGTATAGTTTATAAGTGGCAAAGATAAATTAATTGTTTGTTTTATTGCGTTTGCTATTAGGTCTGTCTTGTTAAAAAAGTCTTTTTTGATGAATTTACTAAAGTTTAATTGGTTGAGTTGTCAACTCAACTAATTAAACAGTTTATTAAGAGAAAACCTGTCCACGATGCGGTTTTAAAGCATCACGAATGGGTTTCATATCATTTTCATTTACTGCCAGAAAAGTAATGGTATGCATATCGCTTAATTTTTCAACACCTGTTATAGTAATATCAAGCTTATGGATTAAGATGTATTCTTTTAAATGAATTTCATGATGTTCTGCCGTTTTTTGGGCATTTGGTCCACGAAAATCCCAAATAAGTTTTAGTTTACGCATGTTTTAGTGACTTATAAATAAGGGCGAAAGGTAAAAATAAAACATGTAATAAATTTACTTTTTAAACGTTTGTTAAAGCAACTTGCATTATAGGTTTATATTAGTATTTTTGTAGCCGTCTCATAATTTTTTATTCAATGAAAACTAAGTATTTTTTACTATTATTTTTTACACTATTTATATCAACTAGTTATGCACAATCAAATCAAGATAACGTGCTTTTTACGGTAGATTCAGCACCTGTTTACACCTCAGAATTTCTAAGAGTTTATAATAAGAACCTTGACTTAGTTCAAGATGAGTCTCAAAAAGATGTTGATGAATATTTAACGCTTTTTACAAACTATAAACTGAAATTAAAAGAAGCAAAGGCTTTAGGTTTAAATGAGAAGCCTTCATACAAAAGAGAACTAGAGAGTTACAAACAACAACTTTTACAAAGTTTTATAACCGATAATAAAGTTACCGATGCTTTGGTTGAAGAAGCTTATGATAGACTATCTTATGATGTAAAAGCAAACCACATCCTTATAAAAATTGATGAAAATGCAAACCCAGAAGATACATTAGTTGCTTACAATACTATTTTAAAATTACGAGATCGCGCTTTAAAAGAAGGTTTTGATGTAGTTAGAAAAGAAGTGCACAACGGGCAAAGTATTTATGGCGAAGAACTAGGTTATTTTTCAGGCTTTAAAATGGTTTATAAATTTGAAAACGAAGCTTTTAATACGCCAGTTGGGTCAGTTTCACAACCTTTTAGAACCCGTTTTGGGTACCATATTGTAAATGTACAGGATAAAAGAAAAGCTAGAGGCGAGGTTACAGTTGCACATATTATGGTGGTAAAAAAAGAAGGTGATTCACTTGCTGAAAAACCAGAAGATAGAATTCAGGATATTTACCAAAAGTTAAATCAAGGTGAAGATTTTGAAGCTTTGGCTAAACAATTTTCAGATGATAAAAATTCGGCACCAAAAGGCGGGATGTTATCACCGTTTTCTAGCGGACAAATATCGGCACAAGAGTTTGAAGCCGCTGCATTTGCCTTACAAACTGTTGGAGATGTAACGCAACCTTTTAAAACCCAATATGGATGGCATATAGTAAAATTATATAATAAAAAACCTATTGCTCCTTTTGAGGTTATGAAACCTGAGTTGGAAGATAAGGTAAAACGCGATGCCAGATCAAAACTAATTGATGATGCTTTGGTTAATAAACTTCTTGCTCAATATAAAGTTGAAACAAGCGATAAGGCTTTAGATTATTTTACTTCGATTTTAAGTGACGATTATTTAAAAAGAACTTGGAAATTGCCAGCAAATTTTGATGGTAAAAAGCCTTTTATGAAAATTGAACAAAAACAATTCACTTACCAAGATTTTGGAGATTATCTATTAAATACGCAACGTAATGTTACTCCAAAAACAGCTTTAAAAACTATAATTTTAAATAAACATCAAGATTTTTTAAAGAGTAACTTAATCACTTATAAAGAAGAAAATTTAGAAAAAGAAAATGAGGAATTTGCTCATATTTTAGGCGAATACAGAGATGGATTACTACTATTTGATTTAATGGAAACAACCATTTGGAACAGTTCAAAAACCGATACAATTGGGATTCAAGAGTATTATGAATCACATAAAAACAAGTATGTTTTGCCTAAACGCATTGATGCGGTTGTAGCATCTTCAGCGAAACAAAGAACACTAAAAAAGGTTTCAAAATTACTTGAAAAAAATATGGCTTTAGATCAAATAAAAAGTCTAGTAAATAGTAATGACGACATTCAAGTTATTTTTACATCAGCTATTATGGATGCTAGCCATCAAGCACTTCCTAAGGATTTTGAATTTACAAAAGGACTTTCTAAAATATACAATCATAACAGTGCATTTGTAGTTGTAAAAGTGAAAGATGTCTTGCCGAAAACTCAAAAAACATTTGAGGAGGCGAAAGGGGCTGTTATCTCAGATTATCAAACCTTTAAAGAAGAAAGCTGGCTTAAAACATTACGTTCAAAATACAGTGTTGAGGTAAATGATGCGGTATTAAATGAAGTTAAATCTCAAATAAAAAATAATTAAGTGCGATTAAAACCCCTCACAATATTATTACTCATTTTGGTTTCATCATGTCAGTTTTTTAGCAAAACAGATGAGCGCATTCCTATTGCTAGAGTTAATGATGCTTATTTATATCATGAAGATATTAAATATTTAATATCTGATCAATCATCTATTGAAGATAGTACGCTTTTAGTTCAAAATTTTATTAATCGTTGGGCAACTCAACAACTTTTTATAGATGGCGCTTTGCTTAATTTAAGTGAAAGTAAACAAGAGTCTTTCAATAAATTAGTCAATCAGTACAAAAATGATTTATTTACCAAAGCCTACATTGAGGCTTTAGTAAAAAGAAGTGTTGATACGGTTGTTAAAGCTCAAGAAACGGAAGAATATTATAATAATAATAAGGACGCTTTCAAATTAAATGAAGACTTGGTGAAATTCAGATATATTCATGTTGATAAAAATATAATCGATTTAGATAAAATTGAAGATCAATTTAAACGCTTTAATGCAGAAGATAAAAACGTGTTGGATTCTATTTCTATTCAGTTTAAATCGTATTCTTTAAATGATTCTATTTGGATAAGAGTAAATCAAGTTATAGATAAAATTCCTGCCATTACTACCGAAAACAAAAATGAACTGTTAAAAAAATCTAATTTTGTACAACTCAAAGATTCATTAGGAGTATATTTGATGCAAATTAATGACGTTTTGTTGCGTAATGACATAGCACCACTGGAATATGTTAGACCAACATTAGACCAAATCGTTATCAATAAGCGAAAGCTAGAACTTATTAGAAAATTAGAAAAAGATATTACAAAAGATGCCATTAAAAATAAACAATTTGAAATTTATAATTAATTTGAAATACCTATTGCTTTTAAGTATAACATTACTTCCTCTAAATGTTATTACTGCACAAGAAATTATAGAAGAAGGCAATGAAGTAAAAACAGATACCATAAGCGAGCGGTTAATAAAAAAACTAGATTCCATTAGTACTTTTAATGCAAAAAAAGTGGATGGTGTAGCCGCAGTTATTGGAGATTTTATTGTTCTAGAATCTGATGTTGATAAATCTTTTTTGCAATTAGAAGCTCAAGGCGTCAACATAAAAGATATTAGTAGATGTGAGCTTTTTGGAAAATTACTAGAAGATAAATTATATGCGCATCATGCTATACAAGATAGTATTTTAGTATCTGATGCCGAAATCCGTCAGAATGTAGATTACCAAATTCAGCAGTTTTTGCAACAAGTAAATGGCTCGATGGAAAGGCTTTTAAAAATCTACAATAAAGAAGACGAAAAAAGTTTTAGAGAGGAAATGTTTGAAATTAATAAAAGCAATCAACTAGCGCAAAAAATGCAAGCGAGTATTGTTGATGAATTAGAAATAACCCCAGAAGAAGTTAGAACGTTTTTTAATAAAATACCAAAAGACGAACGACCAAGATTTGGAACAGAACTTAAAGTAGCTCAAATAGTTGCAGAGCCTCAAGTATCTGAAGAAGAAAAACAAATTGTGATTGACAAATTAAAAGGGTTTAAAGCAGATGTAGAGGAAAACGGCGCTAGTTTTAGATCTAAAGTGGTATTATATGGTGAAGATCCGGGTTTAAAACAATCAGGTTACAAATATACACTGGATAGAAAAAAGCCTAAAATGGTTAAAGAGTTTAGGCAAGTGGCATTTTCGCTTCAAGAGGGTGAAATATCAGATCCTTTCGAAACGGAGTTTGGATTTCATATTATTTATTTAGAAAAAATTAGAGGTCAGTTATACGATGTTAGTCATGTGCTTTTGATGCCAAAGGTTTCTATAGAAGCCGAAAATGAAGCCAAAGAGCGATTAGAGAAAGTTAGAGAGCGTATTGTAGGCGGCGATATTACTTTTGCCGATGCTGCGAGAGAAGCGAGTGATGAAAAAGAAACTAAAAATGATGGCGGACAATTAATAAACCCGCAAACGCAAGATTATAATTTTGAATTAACCAGAATGGATACTGAATTGTATGCTCAAATTCAAAATTTAAAAGATGAGGAAGTGAGTTTAATTCAAACTGAGCAGGACAGAAATGGAAATAAAAAATTTAAAATTTTAATGGTTACTAATAAAATTGAAGACCATGAAGCAGATTATGCAAGAGACTATTTAAAAATAAAGGAACTTGCATTAAGTGAAAAAAGAATTTCAACCATTGAAAAATGGCAAGAGGAAAAAATATTAGATACTTACATTAAAATAACTGGAGAATATAGAGATTGTGAGTTTTCTGGTAACTGGTTAAAAAAATAGTTTATGTCAGATGTCGCTGCGATAGAAAAATTTGTAAAGCAATATAAAGATTTAAAAAAAGAAATAGCCAAAGTTATAGTTGGTCAAGATGCAGTGGTTAATCAAATTTTGATTTCTATATTTTCTGGAGGACATTCATTACTTATTGGTGTTCCTGGTTTAGCCAAAACGTTGATGGTAAATACCATAGCGCAAGCTTTAGGATTAGATTTTAAACGTATTCAGTTTACGCCAGATTTAATGCCAAGTGATATTTTAGGAAGTGAAATTCTAGATGAAGACCGACATTTTAAATTTATAAAAGGTCCTATTTTTGCTAATATTATTTTAGCAGATGAAATAAATAGAACACCACCAAAAACCCAAGCAGCTTTACTAGAAGCCATGCAAGAACGTGCGGTAACGGTGGCAGGTCATCATTATAAATTAGAATTACCATATTTTGTTTTAGCCACACAAAACCCAATAGAGCAAGAAGGAACCTATCCGTTGCCTGAAGCCCAATTAGACCGTTTTATGTTTGCCATTAATTTGGATTACCCATCTTTTGAAGAAGAAGTGCAAGTTGTAAAAGCAACTACAACTGATGAGCAAGCAACAGTAAACCCTTTGTTTTCAGCACAACAAATTATAGATTTTCAGCATCTTATTCGTCGAATTCCAGTAGCCGATAATGTTATTGAATATGCTGTTACTATGGTAGGTAAAACCAGACCAAATAGTGATGCAGCAAATAATTTAGTAAAAAATTATATAGATTGGGGAGCAGGACCTAGAGCTTCACAAAACCTAATATTAGCCGCAAAAACGCATGCTGCAATACAAGGTAAATTTTCTCCAGATATAGAAGATGTTCAAGCCGTGGCGTATAGTATTTTAAGGCACAGAATTATTAAAAACTATAAAGCTGAAGCTGAAGGTATTTCTGAAAATGATGTGATTAAAAGTTTGTTTTAAACTTAACTTTCAATTCATATTGATAAATATTCAGTTTCCAACAAAATTTCATAATAAAAACCCAATCATTCTAATTAATAATATCAGTATAGTAAATTAATATAATAGGGCTTTGTATTACAACGTTTATTTTTAAATCTTTGTATTAATTTAGTAACTTGCATTACTTAATAACAAATCAAAACTTAAAACAAAACATATGGCATTTGACATCGATATGATTAAAGGTGTTTACACCAAAATGGCAGAACGTGTTGAAAAAGCACGTGAGATTGTAGGTAAACCATTAACGCTATCTGAAAAGATTTTATATTCTCATTTATGGGATGGAACACCTACGAAAGCATTTTCAAGAGGAAAAGATTATGTAGATTTTGCACCAGATAGAATTGCATGTCAAGATGCAACTGCACAAATGGCATTATTGCAGTTTATGCAAGCGGGAAAAACTAAAGTAGCAGTGCCAACAACGGTACATTGCGACCACTTAATACAAGCTAAAGATGGTGCAACTGCCGATTTAAAACACGCTAATAGCGTAAGTAGTGAGGTTTTTAATTTCTTAGAATCTGTCTCAAATAAATATGGTATAGGTTTTTGGAAACCAGGAGCAGGAATTATTCACCAAGTGGTTTTAGAAAATTACGCATTTCCAGGAGGGATGATGATTGGTACCGATTCACATACTGTAAATGCAGGTGGATTAGGTATGGTAGCCATTGGAGTTGGTGGAGCAGATGCGGTAGATGTTATGGCTGGTATGGCTTGGGAACTTAAATTCCCGAAATTAATAGGTGTTAGATTAACTGGAAAATTATCTGGATGGACAGCACCAAAAGATGTGATTTTAAAAGTAGCTGAAATTCTTACTGTTAAAGGTGGAACTGGAGCTATAGTAGAATATTTTGGTCCTGGAGCAACATCAATGTCTTGTACAGGAAAAGGAACCATTTGTAATATGGGTGCAGAAATTGGTGCAACCACTTCTACATTTGGATACGACGATTCTATGGAACGTTATTTACGTGCTACAGATAGAGCCGATGTTGCTGATGCTGCAAATAAAGTGAAAGCACATTTAACTGCTGATACCGATGTTTATGCAAATCCAGAAAAATATTTTGATCAAGTTATTGATATTAATTTATCTGAATTAGGACCATTGTTAAACGGCCCTTTTACTCCAGATTTATCAACAACCGTTGGTAAAGCGATGACTGAAAAAGCAACTAAAAACGACTGGCCGCTTAAAGTGGAATGGGGTTTAATTGGGTCTTGTACAAACTCTTCTTATGAAGATTTATCGCGTGCATCATCCATCGCGCAACAGGCCTTAGATAAAGGGCTTAAAATGAAATCGGAACTAGGCATTAACCCAGGTTCTGAGCTTGTTAGATATACAACTGAAAGAGATGGCATCTTAGGGATTTTTGAAAAATTAGATGCTAAAATATTTACAAATGCTTGTGGTCCGTGTATTGGACAATGGGCGAGATATAGCGACCCTAAAAACGCACCAAAAAATAGTATTGTACATTCTTTTAATAGAAACTTTGCTAAGCGTGCCGATGGAAATCCAAATACACATGCCTTTGTTGCATCACCAGAATTAACAGCTGCTATCGCAGTTGCAGGTCGTTTAGATTTCAATCCATTAACAGATAAATTGATTAACGAAAATGGACAAGAAGTTATGTTTGATGAGCCAACAGGATGGGAATTACCACCAAAAGGTTTTGAAGTAGATGATAATGGTTATTTAACTCCTGAAGCTGATGGAAGTCACGTGCAAGTAAAAGTAGCTGAAGATTCAGAGCGATTACAATTATTAACACCTTTTACACCTTTAGGTAATTCAATTACAGGTGCAAAATTATTAATTAAAGCTTTCGGTAAGTGTACCACCGATCATATTTCTATGGCTGGACCGTGGTTACGTTTCAGAGGTCACTTAGATAATATTGCGAACAATACCTTAATTGGAGCCGTAAATGCCTTTGGCAAGAAAACAAATTTTGTTAAAAATCAATTAACAGGAGAATTCGGAGGCGTTCCAGATACGGCTAGAGCATATAAAGCTGCAGGCATTAAAACCATCGTAGTTGGCGATCATAATTATGGCGAGGGTTCTTCTCGTGAGCATGCCGCAATGCAACCAAGGTTTTTAGGTGTAGCTGCGGTTATTGTAAAATCGTTTGCACGTATTCACGAAACAAACCTTAAAAAACAAGGGATGTTAGGTTTAACGTTTGCTAATGAAAGTGATTACGATTTAATACAGGAGAATGATACATTTAATTTCACAGATTTAAATCAATTCGCTCCAGGAAAACAATTAACGTTAGAAGCAGTTCATGAAGATGGCTCTAAAAGTGTTATCAAATTGAATCACACGTATAACGATGCACAAATTGCATGGTATAACGAAGGTTCTGCACTTAATTTAATTAAGAAGCAAAACGCTTAAATTTCAATCACATATATTTAAAAATCCAGTCTGCAAAGGCTGGATTTTTTAGTTTATTATAACATCACTTCGATTGATTTCTATTTTTTTTAATCGGAATTTTATCGAGAGGTTGGGAGTTACCATCCCGATAGCTCCCGATAGCTATCGGGACGGGAGGTCGGGCTTTACGTTATATCTTTTTAAAACGTCATAGCGAGGAGTGAGCGACGTGGCTATCTGTTTGTTATTTACTTCAAAGCTAATTAAGTGGTAACCATTTTTTAAAAAGGATGCCACTGCAATCCCTAACGCACCTATCCGCTTGCTTTGTGCTTAAACCGAAAGTAGTTTTGTTTTTGGAGAGGTTCGTTTAGCGGTTTTTCTAAAAATAAGTTTTAACAGCAAATTCAAATTGGTCAATAAAAATCTCTTTAAATCTCGAAATATTATTTTGCTCGTAAAATAACAACATAGCTTTCTTATAATCAATAGAATTTACAGTTCTAAATGATAAAGGACAATAATTATCATTCATTAAAATAGCATTACTCACTATTCTGGCAGTTCGCTTATTGCCATCCATAAAAGGCTGTATATATGAAATTAAAACTAAAGCCAATAACGCTTTTTCAAAAATACCGTCTTTAGAATTAATTAAGTTACATGTACTTTCTAGAGCTTCTAAAATTTGAAATTCATTATCTAAAGGACGATAATTAGTTCCAGAAATACCAATTCTACGTTTTCTTAAATTTCTTTCAACAGCAAGTTCTTTTATTAAAATACTATGTATATCTTCTATTTTAGACACCGATAAAGGATGTAAATAATCAGGATTTTCAATTATAAAATCTAAAGCATCCTTATGATTTAATAGCATAGTCGCTTCATCTTTTGTTTTTCCAGAAGCCGTTTCTCGTTCTCTAATTAAACGTTCTGTTTCTAGTAAAGAGTAGGTGTTCCCTTCAATTTGAGAAGATTTCCAACTCAAATCAATAGCTAGTCGATCCAATTCCTTTTTGTATTCTATTTCAGATAGCTGTCCTATATTAGTTGTGTAATCGTTTTGAAGCGTTCTTAGTTTTTCTAACTCATTTTTTGAGAATACATTATAATGGTTTAAAGTTTCAGTAATAACTTTTAAATTAAAACCTTCTTTAATCACTCTATCATCAATCTCCTTGTCATAATATGCCTCAAGATCAATAGCATGTAAAAGTTCATAAGCAGGCGAAATACTATATTTTGTTCCTTTACCTTTTCCTATAGATTTAATAGACTTTTCTGAAATCAATTTTACTAAAACTCTTTTTAAAGTAGCGTAACTAATATCTAACGTAAGATTGTCAAATATGTCTTTAGAAGAAGAAACACCATTAGTTTTAATAACGTTAATTATTTCTAAATCTCGATTTAAAGTCATTTCAAGCTCATTTTAATTACAAATTTACACTTTTAAGCTCATTAAATGGTGTTTTTGAGCTTTATTTTTAGTTATAATGAGCTACAATTTATTTATGGTTTGTAGGAGGCAATATTAAGCTTATCTTGAACTAAGTTGAAGGGTTAATATTTTAACGTCATAGCGAGGAGCGAGCGACGTGGCTATCTGTATATTATTTATTTCAAATCTAATTTAGTACTAACCATTTTTAAAAAGGATGCCACAGCAATCCCTAACGCACATATCAGCTAACTATGTATTTAAACCGAAAGTAGTTTTGTTTTTGGACAGATTCATAAAGTCTTATAACTTTTGTTATTTTGTTAAATTTATTAATTCATTAACTGAACTATCCAAAATTCCATTTACCGCTTTAATAATATTTACTATTTCAATTTCCAATTCATCAATCTTATTAGCCAGCTGTTTATCAGTTTGCTCTTCAAGAAGTTCAGTTGCTTTTTTGTTTGCTATTCTTAATACATCATTCCAAAAAACAACACCTGATAAATTAGAAATATCAGTTTCCCCCTTATGAATTTTTTTGTGTCTCTTTTGTTTTATATCAAAGGTTATTTTAAGAAGATTTTCAACTAATTCAGCTACTTTTGAATTTATCGCTTTTATTTTTTCTTTAAAATTATAGCCATTGCAGTTATCTTTTAATCCTGTATTAAACAATATGTTGCCTAATTTTCCTATTAAGTCAGTAATTGTGTTGACCCTTATAATGTAATTTTCAAAGTGATATTTATAATATTCTTTTTCTTCAGTTAAACCAGGAAATAATTTAAGTATTTGATTTCTATTTTTAAGCCTTAAAAATATTAGTACATTTTCTAAGTCTCTAACAACAGTTGATATTAATCCATAATAATGTGAAATTTTCTTAAGTTTAATTTCATTCGGAGTACCGATTTTAGCAAAATCTAATTGTTCCTCTTCTTTTTTTTCATTTCTTCTAAATATATATCCATATGAGATGATAAAATAGGATCAATTATTTTTATATATTCAAGAGCGAATTTAGAATTTGAAAATTCATCTGATATTCTATCTGACATATTTTTTGGTGTTTAAAGCTAATTATTCAATCATCTAAAGCAATCCATCATTTTTTCCTCATAAATTCAAGTGGTTAATAGAAACAATTAAATGCATCAAAATCGTATTTTTGAAAAAACTTTAAAATAATGAACTCCAGACAAGATCAGTTAAAAGCGTTTGATAGATTATTAACCATTATGGACGAGTTGCGTGCACAATGTCCGTGGGATAAAAAGCAAACTATGGAAACCTTACGCCACTTAACCATAGAAGAAACGTACGAACTTGGAGATGCCATTCTTGATAAAGATTTAGAAGAAGTTAAAAAAGAGTTAGGCGATGTGTTATTACACATTGTGTTTTATGCTAAAATAGGAAGTGAAACCAAAGATTTTGATATCGCCGATGTATGCAACAGCATTTGCGAAAAACTAATCCACAGACATCCACATATTTATAGCGATGTAAAGGTAGAAAATGAAAACGATGTAAAACGTAATTGGGAAAACTTAAAACTGAAAGAAGGCAAAAACAGTGTTTTGGAAGGCGTTCCAAAAAGTTTGCCAGCCTTAGTAAAAGCAAATAGAATTCAAGAAAAAGTAGCAGGTGTAGGTTTTGATTGGGAAGCACCGAATCAAGTTTGGGAAAAAGTAGAGGAGGAGCTAAATGAGTTTAAAGCTGAAGTGCAATTAGGTAACCAAGACAATATGGAAAGCGAATTTGGAGATGTTATATTCTCACTGGTAAACTATGCTCGGTTTTTAAATATCAATCCAGAAAACGCTTTAGAACGCACTAATAAGAAATTTTCTAGACGTTTTCAATATCTTGAAGCTAAAGCAAAAACTTTAAACAAACCATTAAAAGACATGACACTTGCTGAAATGGATGTGTTTTGGGAAGAAGCAAAGCGGTTGCCAAAATAAGTAATTGGAAAATTTTTAATTTTCAAATATTAACTTTTGAAGAAGCAAAGCGGTTGCCAAAATTGGTGATTAGAAAAGTTGTGATTTTAAATAACAAAATAGGAAGAAGAAAAAACCTTTAGCCGTATTATCATGTTTTTTATCTTAAACATCTGTATAATAGTAAAATATTCATTTTATTTATAAAAAAAAGCGCTTGATGTTAAGAAAAGTAGGTACGTTGCCATACTTAATTATATTTATATTTTTAGCTCATAATTTTTGTTGGGCTCAAAATATAGCGCCTGTTTTAACAGCAACAGGAAATCAAGCCTATTGCCCTAAAAGTCAAATTAACATAGTTACAGATTTTGATATTGTTGATCCTGATGATACATCAATAGAAGCACTTTACATACAAATTTCAACCGGTTATGCTCTGGGCGAAGACATATTACTGCTAACTGGTTTTCATCCAAACGTATTAACTTCATGGAGTGCCATAGAAGGCAAACTAACCTTATTTGGAATAGCTTCGGCACCTGTTAGTTATTTAGATTTAATAGCTGCAACAAAAGATATCGTTTTTCAAAGCACAAGTAACAACCCTACAGATAAATTTTTTTCATTAACTATTGGAGATGCTAATTATCTACCTCTAACTGATCATTATTATGAGTATGTTCCTTCTATTGGTATTACTTGGACAACCGCTCAAACAGCTGCTGACAATAGAACTTATTTTGGGTTACAAGGTTATTTAGCAACGATTACTTCTGCAGAAGAAGCACAATTATCTGGAGAACAAGCAGCTGGTGCTGGATGGATTGGAGGGAGCGATGCAGAAGCTGAGGGTGTTTGGAAATGGGTTACAGGGCCAGAAACTGGAACTGTTTTTTGGAATGGTTTAAGCAATGGAACATCGCCAAATTTTGCCTTTTGGAATACAAATGAGCCTAATCAATCTGGGAATGAAGATTATGCACATGTAACAGCACCCGGAGTTGGAATACCAGGTTCATGGAACGATTTAACTAACACAGGCAATAATAGTGGAGATTACCAACCTAAAGGTTATATCGTTGAATATGGTGGTATGCCCGGAGATCCTGTTTTGAATATATCAGCAAGTACAAATATATTTACAGTATCTATTATTAATAGTACACCTGGCAGTATATGTGAAAGTGGTAGTACTAATCTTGAGGCAATACCTTCTTCTGGTGCTGATGTTTTATGGTTTGATACTCCAAATGGAGTAAATGTACTTTTCAGTGGTCAAATATTTACAACACCAAATATAAATAACACAACTACATATTATGCTTTGGCTTCCGTAAATGGATGTACCGAAGGGGTTAGAATACCCGTTACAGCAACAGTAACGCCTTTGCCAACTATTAATTCGGTTAACGGTAGTTTAATTTGTAATTCTGGATCAGGAACTTTAACTGCCACAGCTTCGGCAGGTGTAATTAATTGGTATGACCTTCCTAATGGAGGGGTTTCATTAAATACAGGTACTACTTTTAATACGCCAAGTGTTAGCGCAACAACTACCTATTATTTAGATGCAACGGTTAACGGATGTGTATCTTCAACCCGAACACCTGTTACATTAACAGTTCAAAAAACACCTTTGCCAACTGCAAATACAAATCAAAGCTTTTGTGATATTGAACAAGCGACTATTTCAAATATCATAATAACTGGAGCATCTGTTTTATGGTATACTTCAAATACTGGTGGTACACCTATTAATACTTCTACCGCATTAGTAACAAATACAACGTATTACGCAACTCAAACTATTAATGGTTGTGAGAGTATTAATAGATTACCCATAAATATTATAATAAACGAAACTGTAGTTTTACCACCACCTTCTGAAATTCCAAATTTAAATCTCTGTGATAACTTATTAGATGGAGATGATACAAATGGTTATGCTATTTTTGATTTAACGACTAATGAAACTATTTTATTAAATGGAAAATTAGCATCAAATTATACCTTTAATTACTTCACAGATTCTGCTTACACTATTCCAATAATTACACCATCAAGTGCTTTTATAAACACCATTGAAGATGGACAAAAAATTTATATTAGAATAATTGTAAATACTACTAATAATTCGTGTTATACAGATACTTCTTTTGATGTAAACGTAAACGAATTACCTGCAATTCAAGCATCAATTGTGTTTAAAAATTGTGATGAAGATGGTTTAGCAGATGGTTTTACCAATTTTAATTTAGAAGAAGCAAATGATATTATTACAGGTAACAATTCCGTAGGATTAACCATAAGTTATTACACTTCAATTAATGACGCTAATAATGGCAGTGGTAGTATTTCGTCTATATTTAATAACCAAAACGGGAATACTATATATGCACGTTTTGAAACTATAAATGGTTGTTATAGAGTTTCAGAAATAAATTTGCAAGTATCAACAACTTCATTTTCAAATGGTTATTTTGAAGCATTAGAATTTTGTGATGATACTACTGATGGTTTGATTAGTTTTGATTTAACACAAGTAACCCCTTTATTTATAAGCCAGTTTCCTACGGGGCAAAATTTGAGTGTTCAATATTATGAAAACTTAAATGATGCTATATTAGAAGAAAATGAAATTATTCAGCAAGATAATTACATAAATAAAATAGCTTTCTCACAAACGTTGTATGTTCGTGTTGAAAGTGATGATAATGGAGAATGCTTTGGGATAGGACCTCATTTATTGCTAACAGTAAATCCTAAACCAGAATTTGAAGTAGATAATTCTGAAATTTATTGTTTAGATAATAATCCAATTACCTTAACTACTTTTAATCCTAAAGGAAATTATAGCTATGAATGGAAGGACGATAACGGGCAGATTATTAGTAATTCTCCAACTGTTGAGGTATTATCTGGAGGTGAATATACAGTTACTGCAACCTCAAATTTAGATTGCATATCTTTTCCTTTAATTTTTGATGTTGTTGAATCTGCAATCGCTGTAATTGATATTGAAGATATTACTATTGTTGAGTTAACAGATAATAATAGTATAACTATAAATAATGATAATAATAATTTAGGAATAGGAAATTATGAGTTTTCATTAGATAATTTTGATGGACCCTATAGAGACGAACCATTTTTTGATAGAGTTGGAGCTGGATCTCATATCATATATGTGAAAGATAAAAATGGTTGTGGAATAACATCAATAGAAGTTTTTATTCTAGGTTTCCCTAAATATTTTACCCCAAATAATGATGGTGTAAATGATACTTGGCTTATTAAAGGTTTAGGTCAAGATTATACCGATGCTTCAAAAGTTAGTGTATTTAATCGTTATGGAAAATTAATAAAACAATTAACATCCAAAAGTGGTGCTTGGGATGGGACTTTTAATGGCAAAATATTACCCCAATCCGATTACTGGTTTATCGCAGAATTAGTTGACTTATCTGGAAATGTTAAAACCTATAAAGGGCACTTTAGTTTAATTAGATAATAGCTTAAAAATTCAGTAAATTAACTTTTAATAAAGCTCTTTAATCTTTTTGAGTTTATCTTTCCAAAGATTTAATGATTCTTTGTGAGCTTTTATGTTGTTATGTACTTCTTTTACCAAAGGATTATCGTCTTCAACATTCGTAAAAAATTGTAAATTATTTTCCAATTGATTAATCTGACCTTTTACTTCATCAATTTTTTTGCGAATAAAAGAGCGCTCATTATCTAAATTTCTATTATCATCTGAGTCAGGATTATTGATGTTATCAAGTTTGTTTTCAAACTTAATCATCTCAACTTCATTCTTGTCCATTTTTAAATTAGATAACAAACCGTCTACCGTTTTTTGAAATTTTCCTTCAATGTAGCGTTTGTCATTAGGTACTCGACCTAAATCTTTCCATTGGTTTATATAGTCTTTTATTTCGGCTATACCTTTTTCTTTATCTTTATTTGGTTTTAAATCTTTAAGGGTATCTAAAAGTTTTACTTTACTATTAAAAATTTCAAGACTTTCTTTATTGGCAGCATTTCTTTCAGCATGTATTCTATCAAAATAATGATTACAGGCGGCTTTAAATTGTTTCCAAATTTTATCGCTGTCTTTGCGAGGTACGTGGCCTATTTTTTTCCAATCGCTTTGAATTTTTTTCATTAAAGAGGTCGTTACCTCAAAATCGTCACTTTCCTTATTATCTTCTGCTATTTGAATAAGCTCGAGTTTCTTTTGAAGGTTCGTGTATTGATCCTTTTTAAGGCCTTTATAGAACGCATTTTTTTGTCTATTAAAAATTCTAACTGAATTTTTAAACTTAGCCCAAGTAGCTTCATTTACTTTTATAGGCACTTTGCCAGCGCTAAAAAACTGATTTCTAAGGTCTTCAATAGCTTTTATTTTGTTTTGCCAACCACTATGAGAATTGGTTTCTTGTGTGTTTATGGCATCTATATTAGCTATAATTGCAAGTTTCTTTTCTAGGTTTTTTTCGTAAACCTTATCAATTTCTTGATAATATACTTGACGTTTATCGTTAATTATCTTAGTCGCAGATTTAAATCTATCCCAAATTTCTTCTCTATGTTCCCTACCAACTGGTCCAAGTTCTTCTTTCCACATTTTATGAAGCTCTTGCAACTCTCTAAATGCTCGCATCACATTATCGTCTTGTGCCAATTCTTCAGCACGCTCAATAATTAATAATTTTTTTTCTAAATTATGCTTAAAATCTAAATCGCGTAAATCTCTATTTAAATGCAAAAAATCATAAAAGATCTCTACATGGTGGTGGTAACTATTCCAGGCATTATTGTACTTATCTCGGGGTATTGGTCCAGTATTTCTCCATCGGTCTTGTAATTCTTTAAAATGCTTATAAGTGGTATTTATATTCTCTTCCAGATTAACGAGCCCTTTTAACTCCTCAATAATTTCAAGCTTATCAGCTAAATTTTGTTTTAGGTTTTTTTCTAAACCTTTGTAGTGGTCATTAAGTTTTTTACGATATTCTCGATAAGCTTCTTTAAAACGTTTTTGAACTGGAGATGAATAATAAAAATCAATTTCGTTACCGCCGTCATTCAAAAATTCTTCTTTTTTCTCGTCTATTAAGGCTTGAAATTGAGTTTTAAACTCTTGATTTATATTATCGACATGTTTTTTTATCGCTTGAACCTTTTCGTTTTTCAGAAGTTTTTCTAACTCAATAGCTAAAGCTTCAAGCGACATGCTATCATATTCTTTTTCCTCGATGGCATGACGATCTTTGTTGCCCTCATCTTCAGCATCTTCAGCGTTGGATTCTTCTATTTCATTAAGTACTTCATCATCTTCATCGGTAACTTCAACTTTTTTAGATAAATCTTCAGGTTTAACGACAACATTAGCTTCTTCCACTTCTTTAATAATGTCTAGATTTTTTTCAGCTTTAGAACCCTCCATAACCTCCTCTGAAACAGAATCTTTTGTTTCTTGAGTGTTATCTATTTCTAACGAAGAATTTTCAATAGAGTTGTCAGTATTTAACTCATTTTCGGGTTTCTTTATTTCTTCAGCTCCTTCTGCGTTTTGCAGTTTATTAATCTCAGACATTTTGAAAATGTTTAGGGTTCGTCAATTTAGTTTTCATTAAAGATACTAACAAGTCTAGTATTTACCAAAGTAGAATAAAGGCTTTTAGTAAATAAAAACTTATTTTTTACCCACCTTCCAGATAGACCAAGACTTTTCAGCTTGTAATTTCAACATATTTAGCCCGTTAGTTGTTTCAGCTCCATTCTGCTTACCAAGTTTTAAAAAGGTAGTTTCTTCTGGATTATATATTAAATCAAATAAAATATGATGGCTTGTTATACCATCGTAAGGAATATTTGGGCAATGACTAATATCTGGAAATGTACCTAACGGCGTGCAATTTATTATTATTTTATGCTGTTTAACAATGCTACTTGTTAAGGTTTCGTAGGTATAGCTCACACCTTCTGATTTTTTTCTTGACACATAATGATAAGAAATATCAAGTTTTTTTAAACTGTATGCTACGGCTTTACTAGCGCCGCCAGTACCTAAAATTAAAGCACTCATATGGTGTGATTTTAAAAGGGGTTCTAAAGCTTTAGTAAATCCGTAATAATCAGTGTTATAGCCAATTAACTTCCCTCTTCTAGTAATTTTTATAGTGTTGACTGCCCCAATTTCCTTGGCTATTTTTTTTACTTTATTAAGATAGGGCATCACGTCCTGTTTGTAAGGAATAGTTACGTTTATACCTTTTAAGTTTTTAGTGTTTTTTATGATTGAAGGAAATAAATCAATGGATTCAATATCAAAATTTTCATAGGTAATATTGTCAATTTTCTCATTTTCAAACTTCTTTTTAAAGTATGCTTTTGAAAATGAATACGCTATATTCTTACCTAAAAGTCCTAATTTTTTCATTTAATTTTTCTTGTTTTTTGTCCGTACATCTCTAAAGCTAAAACAATAGTAATTCCAAGGAAAACAAATGCGATGGCATAATATGTTTCCGTATTTAATCTTGGCATAAAACGTTGATAATTTTGGATTATTTTTTCACCAGTAGAATCAAATAAAAACCCACCATTTTCATTCAATTTATAAATAGTTTTTTTCCAAGGCCACACAACACCTAACGAACCTATTATAAAACCAATAATAGCCGAAAGCGTAATGCTTTTATAATGTTTTAAAATATAGCTTAGCAGGTGTGAAAATGTTACTAAACCAGTTACCGAGCCTAATGTAAAAACAGCTAATACTTTTAGATTTCTAATACGTTCTATGTTATGAGTAAAACTAAAATCTCCCACAAAAATTTCATAAACTGTATCGTATAAAGCATTAACAGAATCTACTAAAAGAAGCACATAATTACCTAAAATAATTAGAATAAAAGAGCCAGAAAAACCAGGTAATGTCATCCCTGAAACGCTAATTATTCCACAGAAAAAAACAAACCATAAATTATCATTTTCTTTTGCAGGATTTAAAAAGCTAATACCAACACCTATTAAAATTCCGATGACTAATGCTGTGTAAGTTTTATAATTCCAATCTTTAAAATCTTTATTTATATAATATATAGAACCTATTATCATTCCGAAGAAAACACTCCAAACATAGAGCTCGTAGTGCTTTATTAGGAAATCTAAAACTTTAGAAACACTGAAATAGCTGACAATCATTCCCAAAAAAAGCAAACTCAAAAATCGGCCGTTTATGTAATAATAAAAGCTTTTAAACCTGCCGTTAATAAGCAGTTTAAATGCTTTCCCGTTTACTTTTTTTAAGGAATAAATAAATTCTTCATAAAATCCAGCTACAAAAGCCACAACACCACCAGACACACCAGGTACTTTATTGGCAGCACCCATGCCCAACCCTTTAAGGACAAGAAAAAGTTTATCAGTAAATGTTCGGGTTTGCTCCATTTTTATTTTTTAGAACCTAACTTTTCTAGAATAAAAATAGTTAAAAACCCAACAACCATTAAGATTATTGCAAATACTATTTGATTTTCTCCATTAAATGAAAAGGGTGATACACTTTCTTGCAAAACAGCGGTTTTAACGCCTTTTGAATTTGTGTGCCATGTTAAAGTTTCTTTCCAAGGCCAGACTTTATTTAATGACCCAAAAATAAACCCAGTAAGTAAAGCGAGTGTTATGTTGTGATAATGTTTAAATAACCACTTTAAAAGGTGACTAAAACTGAGCAATCCAACGAGAGCCCCAGCGGAAAAAATAATTATTTTTTTGATATCAAAGTCATTAAGTGCATCACTTAATGTTTTATACGCGCCAAGGATAATGAGTATGAATGATCCTGAAATTCCAGGAAGAATCATGGCGCAAATAGCTATTGCCCCAGCGATAAATAAAAATATAGAACTATCATTAGTTGCTAAAGCAGGCAGTGTTGTAATGTAAAGAGCGACTCCAGCTCCAATTATCAAAGCTATAATTGTTGCTAGATTCCATTTGGTAATTTGTTTTCCAACAAAATAAATACTGGCAACAATAAGCCCAAAAAAGAAAGACCAAATGAGAACAGGATGATTCTCTAATAAGTACTTAGCAAGTCTCATAAACGATACAAAACTTATTATAATACCAGACATAAGTGCTGTAATAAAATTCCCATTAAAATCCTTCCAGAAAGATTTTATGCCTTTGCTAAACAGGGTTTTAAAAAGTGAAATTTTCACATTACTAATAGTAGAAATTAATTCTTCGTAAATACCAGATATAAATGCAATGGTGCCACCAGAAACACCAGGTACTGCATCTGCCGCACCCATGGCTATTCCTTTAAGAGATATAATTAAATAATCTTTAAAACGTCTTTGCATATTTTGATTTTTAAGAGCAAATCAAATATATGTATTTTAAAGAGACGTTTACTTATAGATTTGTTTTTAGTAAATTTTTAACAAGCACTTTATTGGCTACTTCAGGAAAAAGTTCTTCAATAATAAATGCATAATCTTCATTATGTTTTAAACCGTTTTTTAAATGAAATATGCCTTTGTCGTTTTCATGAAGTGAAAAATATAAACCTGCTAATCGATATTCAAGTTCAGCATTTTCTGGGTAAAACTCAACAGCTTGTTCAAAGTTATAAATGGCAGCTTCTGGCTCGCCAAGTTTTATCAATAAATCACCACGAGATAACCAAGTATTTAGTTCGTAATTCCCTAATTCTAAGGTTTTTTTGAATCCGCGTTCAGCTTCTTCATAAAAATTTAAGCGTTGATTAATTTGCGAGTAAAGTTTCCAGTAAACTACATTTTCAGTATCAATATTAATGGCTTTGTTTATGTAGTATAATGCTTTTTGGTAATTCTTTTTTCTATTATAATATTTAGTAATAGCTATCCAACCTTTATCTAATAATGGGTCTTCGTGAACTGTTCTTTCATAATATTGAATGGCTAATAAATCATTGTTTAGCTTTTCATAACAATGGCCAATACGTAATAATGCAAATGATGTTGGATCGTCAAGCTTAAGTGTAATTATATAATTTTCAATAGCTTCTTCGTAACGTTTTAGTTTTTCTAATACTTTTCCACGCTCAAGATAAGCACCCACAAAAGTATCGTCTGAAATGATTGCAAAATCAAAAGAAGTTAATGATTTTTTATATTTTTTTATAGCGAAATATTGCTTTCCTAACTGATGCCATGCGACTTCACAGTATGGGTTTTTGTCTAGAAAGATGTTTAAATATTCAATAGCATCTTCGTGCTGCTGTAAAAAATCAAAACAATAGATAATATTATAAAGCGCTGAATAATCTTCTAAATCTTCTTCAATACACTTCATAAAATAGGTTTTAGCATCTTCAAATTGATCTAGAAACAAATATTCCATTCCAATTAAAGAATATAAGTCTACAACATCATCAGTGAGTTCTAATGCTTTTTTAAGTATATCTATGGCTTTTAGGTGTTCGTCTTTTTTAGAAAATATATTGGCTTTTTGAATGAATAACTCTTCATTCATAGGGTCTAAATTATAAAGTTCGTTTAATAAAGCGTCAGCTTCTAAAAGGTTGTTTTCAAAAACAAAAACTTCAACTTTAAAAAGTCTTAAATTAATAGAGGTTGGGTGTTGCGCTAAACCTAGTTTTATCGCTTTTTTAGCTAAAGCAATCTTCCCTTGGTTTAGGTAGTGGTGAATGATGTTTTCAAATTCTTCAGAATCAAAGAACAAAACATGATTCGTTTTTAACATCGATTCGAACTTTGTAAGCGGTAAGTTATTGTCGTTATGACTAAACTCCATAGGCACATTTATAAGGTTTCTACAAGACTAAATTTAAGGTTCTATTCGTTTTTATTAGGTTTAATAGGTAAATGTTTTCAACAAAGTAATGAACAGTTTCAGGTTTTAAAGCTGTTTTAAGTGTTATTTGTTGATTTTCAGAAAGTTAAACCTTAGTTATTTTTGAAGTATTTTATCTAAAATTGAAATAATTATTTCACACCCTTTAATTATTTCCTCATTTGAGATGGTTAAAGGCGGTGTAATTCGAACTGCTTTAGGCTCAAAAAGTAACCAAAATAGTATTAAACCTTGGTTTTGAGCTTCCAAAACTAAAGTATTTGTAATTGTTTCTGAGGGCGTAATTATTGCCAACATTAAACCGATGCCTCTAATGTTTTCAATTAATGGATGAACTAAAAGTTTTCTAAATAGTTGTTCTTTCTCTAATGCTTGTTGCATTAAATGACTTTCTGTAATTTCTTTTAAAGTGGCTAGGGCAGAAGCGGCTATAACCGGATGGCCACCAAAAGTAGTTATATGCCCTAATTTGGGATTATCTTGAAGTAAATTCATCAAATCACCAGACGCAGTAAAGGCTCCAATGGGCATACCGCCTCCTAAACCTTTTCCTGTAACTAAGATATCTGGAATACAATTAAAATGTTCAAAACCAAATAATTTTCCGGTTCTACCAATACCTGGTTGAATTTCATCTAAAATGAGAAGCGCACCAACTTTATCACATTGCTTTCTAACCTTTTCTAAATAATTATTTTGAGGTTGAATAAAACCTGCCCCACCTTGAATGGTTTCTAAAATAACGCAAGCTGTTTTAGTGGTAATTTTTTCTAAATCATTGACGTCATTGAATTCAATAAACCTTACATCAGGTACCAGCGGACGAAAAACCTTTTTACGATCTTCGAAGCCCATAATACTTAAAGAACCCATAGTATTGCCATGATAGGCATTATTTGCTGCAATAATTTCACTGCGTCCAGTTGCTCGTCGTGCGAGTTTTAGTGCGCCCTCAATGGCTTCGGTTCCAGAGTTGGTTAAATATGTTTTTTCTAATGATTTTGGCAGGTTTTTAGCCAATAATTTGGTGAGTTCTACCGCTGGTTTTTGAATATATTCCCCATAAACCATAACATGTAGATACTTGTCTAATTGATTTTTTATGGCGTTAACAACTTTTGGGTGATTATGCCCAAGTGGACAAGCAGAAACACCAGCAACAAAATCTAAATAGGGGTTGTTTTTGGTATCATAAATATATGAACCTTTTGCATGTGAAACTTCCATGGCTAGAGGATGAGGTGTAGTTTGTGCTTGATATTTAAAAAAATCTGATGTCATTAAATACTATTCCTTGGATACTTTTTTATAGTTTAAAGGCTTCTTTTCGTATCCCTTACTTAAGCTTGGAGCTTTGAGTTCTTTTTTGTTTTTTGGCAAACTTCTAGATGCTTTTGGCTCTTCGTTTTGATTAGGTTTAGCCTCATCATTGGCTTCTTTTATTCGCTTTAGTAGTTCTTCATCAAAGAAATCTTCTTGCGGAACATAATCATCCAATCCTTTTATTATGGGTAATTCCAAAGGTGGATCATCTTTGAATAGATCTTCAACACTGTTTGGGCGTTCATCATTTCTCCAATCAAAACCTTTTAAAAACTTTTCATTTTCAGGGTATTCAGATTCTGGATACATTTTTCCGTCAATTTTATTAAATCTACTATATTCTTCAATATCGCCATTATCAAATAACATGGAAATACTTCCAGATTTGGCTTTATCAATGCCAATGAGTTCTTGTAGTTCATTACGAGCATAAAAAATTGATTGCGCATTTTTATCAATATCTACTTTTCTCAAGGTGTTTTCATCATTAAACCAACCGGTTAATCGCATACCATTTATTTGGTTATATCCGTTTTCACTAATGGTATCTTTACTTATAATAAAAGCATTATTAAAAACTAGGAGCGAATCTAGCTTTTCGGTTTCTGGGTTAGACATTAAATGAATGGTGTCACCTGTCATCTGATTTTCAACATTCCAAAGAATCGGTTTTCGTTTGGTAGAAAAAGCATCACTGGGCGCAAAACGGTCTAAATTAATCAATTGAGTTAAACCTGTTTTTTGATCGGTGTGAATAGAATCTGCCTTAGCGCTAATATCTGATTTAAAGATTTTAGCATTGTAATAGGCTCTTATAATTCTGTGGTCTGGTTTGCCTGTAACCGTTAATCTATCGGCATGCATATAAATAGAATCGTTTTCTTGAAGCGTTATTGCCAATGCGCGTTTCGTTATGAATAATGAGTCTTTATCTTTAAAAACTTCGGCATAATGGCCTTTTACTATGCTATTATTTATAGTATCTGTTACTTTTATATTATTGGTAGCTGACGCAAAATTGGTGATATTATTAAAAAACAAACTGTCGCCCTCAATAATCCGTTCATCATAATCTATTCTGGCTTTTTTTAAGGCATAACCAATTTTATTTTCTGTATCGTAAAATCCTTTTTCACAGTAGGTTTTACTTTCTTCTGTAACAATTGTTGACGGACCAAATAAATAGGCATGACCCGTATCTTCGTAAAAATCGGCAAAGTTTGTGTTAATGGTTGCTTGCTCATTCACCATGACTACATTTTCAACAAATTGAAATTTTTTAGCTTCCATATAATAGCGTCCAATTTTGCTGGTTATGGTGCCAGATGAATCCTTAACAACGGTGCCACCACTCTTATAGAAGGCTTGTTGTTTGGTACGATCAAAATACAGCGTATCTGAAGAGACTGTTGAGTTTGGACTTTTCAAAACCACTTCACCACTTGCAAATGCTAAAAGCGTTTTGCCACTGTATTCAATATATTTTGAAGTCATATAAATGGTGTCGCCTTGAACCATTTTTACATTTCCGAAAGCTTCGATAAATTTGTCCGTGCTGTAATGAATTGCTTTATCACACCAAAGATTTATGCTTCCGTGAATAATATGAACTTGTTTAGAATCATCACGGGTTAATATTTTTGCACCAGGATAGTTTTCTTCATCAAAAGTTAAAAAACCAGAATATGGAATTTCAATTTGTTTTTTTTCTTGAGCGTTTAGTGCACTTGTGTAAACTAAGCCAAAAAGTATTATAAAAACTATAGATTGTAGTTTAATCAAAATGAAAATGGTTTGTGGCAAAAATAACGATAATAATGATGTTTAATTATCTGTTATGTTTTTTTTATGATTTTGGAGGAAATGAAAAACGCTCCATTTTTGGAGCGTTTTAAGTATATTTAATTAGTTACTAAACTAATTGTTTTCTAAAAATAGTTTGTTTTCTATCTGGCCCAACAGAAACAATTGTAATAGGGATTTCAAGTTCTTTTTCTAAAAATTCTATATAGTCGTTTAAAGCTTTTGGCAGTTGAGATGTTTCAGACATCCCTGTTAAATCTTCACTCCAACCACTAAATTCGTTATAAATAGGTTCAACATTTTCTGGTTCAATATTATAAGGAAAATGATGAATAACGTCACCTTTATATTTATAAGCAGTACATACTTTTAAAGTTTTAAAACCAGAAAGCACATCGCCTTTCATCATCATGAGTTGAGTAACACCATTAACTTGACATGCGTATTTAAGCGCCACTAAATCTAACCAACCGCAACGTCTTGGTCTGCCTGTTGTAGCGCCAAATTCATTACCAACACGTCCCATAGTTTCGCCATCTTCATCAAAAAGTTCGGTAGGAAATGGGCCAGAACCTACACGTGTTGTGTAAGCTTTGAAAATTCCAAAAACATCGCCAATTTGACCAGGAGAAACGCCTAAGCCGGTGCAGGCTCCAGCAGCAGTGGTGTTGCTTGATGTTACATAAGGATAGGTTCCAAAATCAATATCTAATAAAGAGCCTTGCGCACCTTCTGCTAGTATCGTTTTTCCAGATTTTTGTGCTCGATAAATATATTCTTCTGAATCAATAAACTTTAACGATTTTAAAACTTTTACAGCTTTAAAAAACTCATCTTCTAATTCTTTTAAATTGTATTGAATATCAACGTTGTAAAAAGCAATCATCGACTCATGCTTATCTGCTAACGCTCTATATTTTTCTTTCCAATTGCTTAATTCTAAATCGCCTACACGTATACCGTTTCTTCCAGTTTTATCCATGTAAGTTGGCCCTATACCTTTAAGCGTAGATCCAATTTTTGCTTTACCTTTTGAAGCTTCACTCGCAGCATCTAAAAGTCTATGGGTTGGTAAAATGATATGTGCTTTTCTAGAAATCATTAATGATTTTCTGTAATCCACATTTTGTTCTTCTAGTTTATCAAGCTCACCTTTAAAAATTACAGGGTCTATAACCACGCCATTACCAACTAAGTTGGTGGCGTCATCATGAAAAATACCTGACGGAATGGTGTGCAAAACGTGTTTTCTACCATTAAAAACTAAAGTGTGTCCAGCATTTGGGCCACCTTGAAAACGTGCAATAATGTTGTAGTTTGAGGTAAGTACATCAACAATTTTTCCTTTGCCTTCGTCTCCCCATTGTAATCCTAGTAGTAAATCTACTGCCATTGTAAAATTTAGTTATTTGTTGTTGATTTTCTATTTCCGTAAAAATAGAGTGAGTGGTTGTTTATTTCTATATCGAAAACTTCTTCGATGGTTTTTTTGATGGATTGAATTCTTGGGTCACAAAACTCGATTACTTCGCCAGTATCGGTTAAGATAACATGGTCGTGCTGCCTATCAAAATATGATTTTTCGTAATGTGCTTGATTTTGCCCAAATTGGTGTTTTCTAACCAATTTACATTCCAGAAGTAGTTCTATGGTGTTATATAAAGTAGCGCGCGATACACGGTACTTTTTATTTTTCATACTAAGATATAGGGACTCTATATCGAAATGCTCTGTCTTGTTATAAATTTCTTGAAGTATGGCGTAACGTTCTGGTGTTTTTCGGTGACCGTTACTTTCTAAAAAGCTCGTAAAAACGCCTTTTACAATATCTTGATTTTTTGTATCTGATTTTGCATTCATAATTTCGTCGTAAATTTACACTTTTTTTACACTCTAGTAACCTTATCGATACCATTAATTTTTTTAAGACGTTCTAAAAGCTTAATCAAAAGTGTTTTGTTTTTTACAACCACGTTAATTTTTCCTGAAAACAAACCGTCATCACTATCAAAACTGATGCTTTTCATGTTAACATGCATATTTTCTGAAATTATTTTTGTGATATCATTTACTAATCCAATGTGGTCAATTCCTGTGAGAATAATTTGAGCAGAAAATTCTTGTTGTGAAGAGTCTACCCACTTCGCACTCATTATTCTGTATGCGTAATTAGATTGTAAACTTAAAGCATTTGGGCAATTTTTCTTGTGTACTTTTATACCTTCTGTAACGGTTAAAAAACCAAAAACATCATCACCTGGAATGGGATTACAGCAATTAGATAATTTATAATCCAGTTTTTCTTCCTCTTTGCCAAACACAAGAGAATCGTATTTAGCTGTTATTTCATCGCGTTCTAAATCTTCTTTTTTTATGTTTGGTTTTCTAGAAATTTTACTTTTAATGTAAGTCATTAACACATTACTTCGTGAAGCGGCATAACTTTTTAGCATAGGATTATCTATGGTGCCCAAACCCACTCTATAAAACAAATCTAAACTTGTTTTTAGTTTAAAATAGCTTACCAACTCGTTTACAGAATCTTCATTTAAAGTAATTTTAAGTTGTTTTAATTTTCGTCTTAAAATCTCTTTTCCTTCTTCACCAATATGTTTTTTATCTTCTTTTAAAGCCGATTTAATCTTGCTTCTCGATCTTGCCGTGGTGGCATAATCTAACCAGTTTGGATTAGGTTTAGCGCTTTCTGATGTTAATATATCTACTTGATCACCACTTTTTAGCTCGTGACTTAAAGGTACTAATTTACCGTTTACTTTTGCACCACGCGTTTTCATGCCCACTTCGGTGTGAATACTAAAAGCAAAATCGAGAGAAGTAGCTCCTTTAGGTAACGATTTTAATTCGCCCGCAGGTGTAAAAACAAATATTTCTTTTGAATACAGGTTAAGTTTAAACTGTTCTACAAAATCTACAGCGTTTGTTTCTGGATTTTCTAAAGCTTCTTGCAGTCTATTAATCCAACCTTCTAAGTTGTCTTCTTTTTCACTATCCTGTTTATATTTGTAGTGCGCTGCATAGCCTTTTTCGGCAATTTCATTCATGCGTTCACTACGAATTTGCACTTCTACCCAACGGCCTTTTGGGCCCATTACGGTAATGTGTAAGGCTTCGTAACCTGTGCTTTTTGGAGATGAAATCCAATCGCGAAGTCGGATAGGGTTTGGTCTAAAATGATCGGTAACTACCGAGTATATTTTCCAAGCTAGAAATTTTTCATTTTCAGCATCACTTTTGTAAATAATTCTTACTGCAAATTTATCATACACTTCATCAAAAGAAACGCCTTGATTTACCATTTTTTTCCTAATTGAAAAAATGGATTTTGGACGCCCTTTTATAGTGTAATTAAGATTTTCTTTGTCTAAAGAGTTTTTAATAACCTCACTAAATTGTTCAATATATTTATCTTGTTCTTCTTTGCTTTCTCTTGTTTTATTTAGGATATCAAAATATACATCGGGTTCAGTGTATTTTAATCCTAAATCTTCTAGCTCGGTTTTTATGTTGTAGAGTCCAATTCTGTGTGCTAAAGGGGCATAAATATAAAGGGTTTCAGAGGCTATTTTAATTTGCTTATCGGCACGCATAGCATCCATAGTTTGCATGTTATGGAGTCTATCTGCTATTTTAATAATGATAACCCTAACATCATCATTGAGCGTAAGAAGCATCTTCCGAAAGTTTTCGGCTTGTAAAGAAACATCCATATCTTTTTCTTTACTCAAAGAAGATATTTTGGTAAGCCCATCAACAATGGTAGCAATGGTTTTTCCAAACTTTTTTTCAATGCCTTCAATGGTGTAATCTGGACTGTCTTCTACAACGTCATGAAGAAGCGCCGAAGCAATAGATGTGGCATCTAAACCTATTTCTTGAGCAACAATTTTAGCAACTGCTATAGGGTGAAAAATATAGGCTTCACCAGATTTTCTGCGCTGATTTTTATGCCCATCAAGAGCTACTTCAAAGGCGCTACGAATAAGTTTTTTATCATTATCAGAAAGCGTTCTGTAACTAACTTTTAATAACTGTTTGTAGGCTTTTGCTATGGCTGCATTTTCTTTTTCTATGGCTTCCTCTGTCATAAATTAAAAGTAGCATAAAGAATATTAACCACCAACCCTAAATTTGGTTTTTTACAACAAATTTTTAAATGTTATCGGTTTAAAAAGGTAATCAATTTAGAAACCGCTTTTCCTCTATGCCCAATGCGGTTTTTTAGGTTTAAATCCATTTCGGCAAATGTTATTTTATAATCTGTTGGTTTAAAAATGGGATCATAGCCAAAACCCCTTTCTCCTTGTTTTTTGGTTGTAATTTCACCTTCGCAAATACCTGTAAATGTCTCTAATTTTCCATTTAAATGAAGCGCAATAACTGTTTTAAATTGTGCGTTTCTATTATTTTTGTTTTTTAATTTGGCAAGTAATTTGTTCATATTATCATTGGCATTTCTTTGTTCTCCGGCATAACGTGCCGAAAAAACTCCAGGTTCACCGTTTAAAGCGTCTACTTCTAATCCGGTATCATCTGCAAAACAATCATAACCATAATTGGTTTTTATGTATTCTGCTTTCTGTATAGCATTACCTTTTATAGTATTTTGAGTTTCTGGAATATCTTCAAAACAACCAATATCTTTTAAGCTTAAAAGTTTTATATGGTTAGAAATTAAAGCCTGTACTTCTTTTAATTTGTTAGCATTATTTGTGGCGAAAACGAGTTGCATAAATTTATAATTAAATAGGATGTTAAAAGTAAACTAATATTCAGTTTTATAAAAACTTGATGAAATTCGTTTTGTAGTTATGAATAGCAGTATAAATTTTACTTATCTTTAGTGAAACATATTTATACTTTTAACATGAAACAACTATTATTTTTATCAGTGATTATTATGTTTTTTTCTTGTAAAAAAGAAGCATCAAAAACAGAGCATTTAGGCGTTGTTAATTTAACTGTGAGTGGTAATGTAGAAGCAATAACTGATTTTGAAAAAGGGCTTTTACTACTTCATAGTTTTGAATATCAAGATGCAAGAGAAGCTTTTTTAAAAGCACAGAATACAGACCCTAATATGGCTATGGCGTATTGGGGAGAAGCCATGACGTATAACCATAGTTTATGGAGTGAGCAAAACTATGAAGATGGATTTGCGGCGACAGAAAAAATGAAACGTACTGAAAACACAAATGATTTATCTGCCTTAGAAAAAGATTTATTAAAAGCCGTTGAGGTTTTATATACGCCAAAAACCCCTAAAAATGATAGAGATCAAAACTACATGAATTTTATGCAAAACCTTTATAAAAAATATCCTGATAATCATGAGGTGGCGGCATTCTATTCGCTTTCATTATTAGGTTCTGTTTCAGAAGGCAGAAATGATTCTATCTATGGTTTGGGTGCAGATATTGCCAACAAAATTATAAAAGATAATGCAAAACATCCTGGAGCATTACACTATTTAATTCATTCTTATGATGACCCAAATCATGCTTTTTTAGCATTAGAAGCAGCAAATTCTTATGCTAAAGTAGCACCAGATGCAAGTCATGCTTTACATATGCCCTCACACATTTATGTGGCATTGGGTATGTGGGATAAAGTTATAGCATCTAATATAGATTCTTATCAGGCTAGTTTAAATAGGATGGAATCTAAAGAATTGGATAATGATGCACGTGGTTATCATGCGTATCATTGGTTGGAATATGGATATCTTCAAAAGGGACAAATTGAAGCTGCGGAGAAAATGGTTTTTGATATGCAAAAGTACTCTAATGAGACTCCATCGGTAAGAGCTAGAGTACACCTTATGTTTTTAAAAGGTACTTTTTTAACAGAAACAAATCTTTGGGATAATCCTGTTGCTGATATAAAAGTTGATGTGTCTAATTTAAATATAGCGGTACGATCACAAAACTATTTTATAAATGGTATGTTAGCTTATAAAAATAATAATAAAGCTGCTTTAGATAGTATTATTGTTACGATGGGTAACGAGATTAAAAAGCAAGCGTTACTTGTAGATAATCTTAAAAGTGGTTTTACAGTCTGTGCATCTGCTTCTAGAGAAACTCCAGATCAAACTGATATAAGTGAATCTATAATTATGAAAAAACAACTAATAGCATTAAAATCTTGGATGAATAAGGATCTAGTTGAAGCCGAAAAATGGTTAAAAGAATCTGTTAATCTTCAAAATGAATTAAGCTATAGTTACGGGCCACCATTTATTCAAAAGCCAACTGAAGAGTTGTATGCTGAATTTTTAATTGAGCAAAACAGGCCACAAGAAGCTATTGAATTATATGAAAGTTCACTTAAAAAAGGAACCAAACGATTATCAGCTTTAAAAGGAATTAAGAAAGCAGCTTTATTATTAGGTGATGATTCTTTGATAAAGAAAACAGATTTAGAGTTAAGCCAAATTTAAAATTTATATTACATTCAATCTAAAGCCTCTAGTTTATTAGTGCGTTTATATTATTGGTCTTAGCCACAAATAACACTAATTAGCACGAATAAATGAGCTTAGCTCATTTAAAATTCGTGGAATGATTGACCAAAATGATATCACGAACAGAAAAAATCCAAAGTTTTTTAAAAATTAGTGGGAATTAATGTAATTCGTGGCTTAATACTTTAATTTCTTATCTATGATGCTCAGGTTTACAATCGTGCTTGCAAGTAAGTTTACTTTTAATTATCCAATGGGCCAAACATGTTTATGTTGAATACCTATTACTGAAACAACGCAATTTTAAACTAGAGCCAATCTAAATAATTCCCCGATGTCCCGATAGCTATCGGGACTGCCTCGAGAATAGTCGGTTTCAAGAATTTTATTTAATATTTAATACATTTTTTATATCTTTAGAAAACCAACCAACCAAACCAAATATGAGAACATTTAACTCTCCTCTCGAAGCTTTTATGCATTGGGAAAACGAAACTCCAAATCGTATTTTTTTAAAACAACCTATTAACGGAAAAGTTATAACTTATACGTTTAAGGAAGCCAAAGCAGAAGTTTGTAAAATTGCTTATAAACTAAAATCATATAATTTACCAGAACGCAGTCATGTTGCTATACTCTCAATAAATTGTGCACATTGGTTGCTTTCAGATTTAGCTATTATGATGGCCGGTTATGTTTCTATTCCTATTTATCCTACTTTAAATGCAGCATCTATCAATCAAATTTTAAAGCATAGCGATTCAAAAATTATTATCATTGGTAAGTTAGTCGATTTCGAGTCTCAAAAATCTGGAATTCCAAATATTCATAAAATAAGTATTGGTTTATATGGTGAAAATGAAGGAGAGTTATGGGAAGATATAGTTCAATCTGAAAAATTAGTAGAAGCGTTGCCAGTTGTTGATGCTAACGATTTGCACACCATAATTTATACATCTGGCACAACAGGAACTCCAAAAGGTGTGATGCACAGTGTTGGTAATATGATGGAAAGTTTGCGTATTATTAATTCTTCATTTAATCTACCTGAAATGCCACGGTTTTTTTCGTTTTTACCTTTAGCGCATGTTGCCGAACGTGTTGGTATTGGCACCCAAGGCATAGTTCTTGGTGCAGAATTTTCGTTTCATGACTCTTTGGAAACCTTTGCTTCAGACCTTGAGAGATGCCAACCTCATTTGTTTTTTGCAGTTCCAAGAATTTGGGCGAAATTTCAAGAGAAAATTTTAGAAAGTCTTCCACAAAAAAAGTTAAATATTTTATTGAATATACCTTTTGTTAATCGTTTAATCAAAAATAAATTAAAACAAAAACTTGGACTAAAAAGTGCAGAATACTTTTTTTCTGGTGCTGCGCCGTTATCGGTGAGTTTAATGCGTTGGTTTAAAAAAATTGATATTACTATTTTTCAAGTGTATGGTATGACCGAGGATTGCATTATTTCTCATAGAACAATACAAGGTGAAAATAAGATAGGTACCGTAGGAAAGGCTGCAGATACGGTACAAATTAAATTTTCTCCAGAAGGTGAGATTTTAATAAAAAACAACTGTTTAATGAAAGGTTATTACAAAGCACCAGATATTACAGCAAGTGTTTTTGATGATGCAGGTTATTTTAAAACCGGAGATAAAGGTGAGTACGATCACGATGGTTATTTAACCATTACTGGTCGGGCAAAAGATGAGTTTAAAACGGATAAAGGCAAGTATATTTCGCCTTTACATATTGAGATGTTACTATCGAAAAACACAGACATTGAACAAATATGTGTGGTTGGCACCGGAATACCGCAACCCATAGCTTTGGTGATACTTTCTGCTCTTGGTAGAGCAAAATCTAAAGGCGATTTATCTAAAGGGTTAATTAAAACGGTGAACATGATAAACCCTAGTTTAGAAAAGCATGAAAAAATTGAAAAAGTAATTATTATGAAAGAAGATTGGACGGTTGATAACGGACTAACAACACCTACTTTAAAGGTAAAAAGAAATGCTATTGAAAAAATACATCAGCAATTTTACAAAGCATGGTTTGAAAAAGATGATAAGGTCATTTTCGAATAAACACATTAGGTATTTAGACAAAAAATTATAAATATTTTATGACTTTTATCTTATAAAATTTTTGAAAAAACCTGTATTTTAGTAAAATAAAAATACACGAAATATGACAGTAAATATTCAATATGTAGGCGTAGATGTAAGTGAAACATTATCGGCTTTTACAAAGGAAAAATTAGAAAAATTATTTAATAGATATGAGTTTTTAATAAACGCAACGGTTCATTTTAAACAAGATGATAAAAACCATACCGAAGGTAAAATTTGTAACATAGAATTGAGTTTACCTGGACCACGAATTTTTGCAACGTCTAATGAGCGTAATTTTGAAGTATCTGTTCGTGAAACTATTAGCGATTTAGAACGTCAGCTTAAAAAAAGAAAAGAAATTTATAAAACACATTGAAAAAATGACGGAAGGTTTATGACGGAAGACAGATGACCGATGACAGAAGAAAAAAGATAGCTAAAAAATTATTTCAGTCATCTTTTTTCTTTTTCTGCTTTTGAGTGAGCATTAAAAACTGTAACTAAAAACTATTTTTTTTTTCAATTTTATTTATTTCCATATTTGGTAAGATTATTACCAAATATGGAAATTTTTATATATATTTGTATTTGTTTTAAACCGTTTTTAGCGTATGCATGTAATATCGCATAAAAAATTAAAGGACTATTTTTCTAAAGAAATTAATTCTGAAGTTGCTCTGCAAGACTGGTATAAAAGAGCTAAAAAAGCGGAATGGGAAAATTATTCCGATTTAAAAAATACCTTTAATTCTGCTGATAATGTTGGGAACAATAGATATGTTTTCAATATAAAAGGCAATCATTACAGAATAGTTGCTATTGTTCGCTTTAGTATAAAAAGAATATTTATTAGATGGGTAGGCAATCACTCAGAATATGATAAAATTAAGAACATAAATAAATTGTAATCATGATAACAGATAAAGAATATGTTGAGGCCACTTTAAAACTTGAAGCATTACTTAAAATCATGGATCAAGAAAGAGAAAATGAAGATGAAACTTTAAATAAAGAGCTTGTTTTAATTAGTAATATTATTGAAAATTATGAAGAGACACATTTTTCTATGGGTATGCCTAACTTGATAGATGTCATAGAACTCCGTATGTTTGAAATGAAATTAAAGCAAAAGGATTTAGCGGTTTTGTTGGGTACAAGTGCTTCAAGGATAAGTGAGATTTTTAAAGGAAAAAGAGATATCACATTAAGCCTTGCTAAGTCACTGCATAAAAAATTGAATATTGATAGCGATATCATATTGCAGTAAATGAATAATTATCAATAATTTCGAGAATCTATAAGTGCCTTTAATAAGCAGATTTTAACGGAAACAACTGAAAAATGAGATTGTGACTGCAAACTTTTTACTTCACATCTAAGTAAGAACTGCCAACTGTTTACTGTCGACTGAAGACTGTTTTTTCAACGATGATGATAGGGCTCATGCTGCAAAATAGTGAAGCCTCTATAAAGTTGTTCTATAAAAAATAAACGAATCATTTGATGGGAAAATGTCATTTTTGATAATGATATTTTCCCATTTGCTTTATTATAAACGTCATCAGAAAAACCATAAGGCCCACCAATTACAAAAACGAGTTGTTTAATACCAGAATTCATATGTTTTTGTAGATAATTAGAAAACCCAACAGAATCGGTTTGTTTTCCATTTTCATCCAATAAAATTAAAACATCAGTAGTGTTTAATTTGCCTAAAATAAGCTCACCTTCTTTGTGTTTTTGCTGAATTTCGCTTAAATTTTTGGTGTTTTTCAAATCAGGAATATTCTCCACAGAAAATTTAATATAAAACCCTAAACGTTTTTTATAATCGTTAATTAAAGATTGAAGGTCTTTATTATCAGTTTTTCCAATAGTGATGAGTTTAATAGTCATTTCACAAAATTACTATTTAGTATTTATGAATAATGTATTTAAATAAGAAAAAAACAGAAAATTAGTAAAAGTAAAATTTAATAAAGTGAATCAATTTGTTATTTTTGTTCAAATTAATCTATCCTATAACATGATTACACAAGAGCAGTTTGATAATGAAGTGAAAATGATAATCGCTAATGCTATTAGAGAAGATGTTGGTGATGGCGATCATAGTTCATTAGCTTGTATTCCAGAAAACGCAAGAGGTAAAGCTAAACTTTTAGTAAAAGATAAGGGCATTATTGGCGGTGTTAATTTTGCAAAAAAAGTATTTGCATACGTTGATAAACGGTTAAAATTAGAGATACTTATTGAAGATGGATCTGAAGTAACATACGGCGATATTGTAATGTATGTTGAAGGCCCAGCGCAATCCATTTTAAAAGCAGAACGTACCGTACTTAACGCTATGCAACGTATGAGTGCCATAGCTACAAAAACCAGAATGTTTGTAGATTTATTAGAAGGCACAAAAACTAGAATTTTAGATACCAGAAAAACAACACCAGGCATTCGTGTTTTAGAAAAATGGGCAGTAAAAATAGGCGGTGGCGAAAACCACAGATTTGCCTTATACGATATGATTATGTTAAAAGATAATCACATAGATTTTGCTGGAGGTATTACAAAAGCTATAGATATGGCTAAAGAATACTTGAAAGAAACAGGGAAGGATTTACATATTATGGTTGAAGCCAGAGACTTAGTTGAAGTTGAAGAAATTTTAAAAAGCGATGGTATTTATAGAATTTTAATCGATAATTTTGATTACGAAGACACAAGAAAAGCTGTTAAAATGATAGGCGATAAATGTTTAACAGAATCTTCTGGAAATATTAATGAAACAACTATCCGCCATTATGCTGAATGTGGTGTTAATTATATTTCTTCTGGAGCTTTAACACACTCAGTTCATAACATGGACTTAAGTTTAAAAGCAGTAAAATAGTTATTTACACAACTCTAGCAATCTTAATAAAAAAAAGTACATCAAAGCAAAGCTTTGAGTTTTCCGTTTAAATCGTCATTCTCGAGAAATCGGGAATCCAAATAAAGAAATTTAGAAGAAATTCTTTATTAACTTTGCAGTAAATCTCAAACGCAAATTATTAATGACAAAACCTGTTGAAGACAAACTAGATAAAATTCCCGTAATTAATATCTTAGTCAGGTTTTTTAAACAAATTAAATTACCAGGTCTTGAAGGTTTATCGTTTTACGATTTATTAGAACTTTACATTACTGGTATTGTAAGAGGTGCTTTAACAACCCGAGCTAGTGCCATTGCATTCAGCTTTTTTATGGCATTATTCCCTTTTTTGTTATTCGTTTTAATAATTATTCCAGAGATACCAATAGATAATTTTCAAGGTGAATTCATGGATTTTCTCGAATCTTTTTTGCCGCCAAACACTTCAGATTTTTTCTTTGAAAATATATTTGAAAATATTGAAAATTCTCAACGAGGCGGTTTATTATCTTCAGTATTTATTTTATCAATAGCATTAATGGCAAATGGTGTAAATGCTATATTTTCTGGTTTCGAAAACTCATATCATGAGCAACTTACCAGAAATGTGTTCAAACAGTATTTGTTTGCCTTAAGCATTGCTTTAATATTAACCTTTTTACTAATTGTTACTATTGCTGTGCTTGGTTATTTTCAAATTTATGTGGTTGAAGGATTCCTAGATGCTTTAGAAACTAGAGGTTATAATACTGAATCAAAAAATATAATTTGGACAGATATTGCAAAATACGTGTTCTTTGTGGTTATGGTATATTTGGCAACTGCAACTTTATATTATTTTGGAACAAAAGAAGGTAGACTCTCTAATTTCTTTTCTATTGGTGCTTTATTTACAACATTTTTAATCATCCTAACGTCCTACTTATTTGGTATTTACATTGAGAATTTTGGACAATACAATAAGCTTTATGGTTCTATTGGTGCGCTACTTATTTTAATGTTTTATTTATGGCTTAATGCTAATATTTTGTTGTTAGGTTACGAATTAAATGCTTCTTTAAATAAACTGCGTAAAAGATTTTAGTTTATGCAATATTTTATAGATGTTATAATACCCGTTCCGCTCAATAAATTATACACGTATAGTATAACTGCTTCAGAATTTGATTTTTTAAAACCAGGAATGCGCGTTGCTGTGCCTTTCGGAAAATCTAAAGTGTATTCGGGTATTGTATTTAAAGTTCATAATAATGCACCAACGGCTTACGAAGCAAAAGATATTCAACAAATTTTAGATGAAACACCAATTGTAAATGAAAAACAATTACAATTATGGCAATGGATAGCCAAGTATTACATGTGCACTTTAGGCGATGTGATGCGGGCAGCTTTACCAAGTGGTTTTATATTAGAAAGCGAAACCGTAATTTCAAAGCATAAAACAAGTGCCATTGACGAGTCTATTTTAAAAGATGATGAATTCTTGGTTTACGAAGCATTACATCATCAATCATCATTAAAAATTCATGATATTTCTAATATTCTTGATAAAAAGAATGTGCTTTCAGTTATTAAAAGGCTTATTGAAAAAGAAGTAATTTCTGTTGAAGAAGAGGTTTATGAAAAATATAAGCCTAAATTAGTTCGTTATGTAAAACTGAATCGAAATTTTTCTTCTAAAAGTGCGCTTCAAAACTTGTTAGAAGAATTAAGTAGAGCACCAAAACAGCGAGAAGTGGTGTTAACCTTATTTTCTGTTTCTGCAAAAACCAGGAAACCTGTAAAAGTTTCAGATTTATCAAACGAAAGTGGCGCTTCAACTTCAATTATAAAATCATTAATCGATAAAGGTATTCTTGAAGAATATCATATTCAAACGGATCGTGTTGAGTATTCTGGAGCCGAAAATGAAGCCAGTAAAAACTTAAATAATTATCAAGAAACCGCACTTGCAGAAATTAAGGAATCTTTCGAAAAACATAGTGTTACATTGTTACATGGCGTAACATCATCTGGGAAAACAGAAGTTTATGTAAAACTTATTGAAGCGGCTTTAAACGATGGGAAACAAGTCTTGTATTTATTGCCAGAAATAGCTTTAACTACGCAATTGGTTTCTAGACTTCAAAATTATTTTGGAGAACAGGTTGCTGTTTTTCATTCTAAATACTCTTCACATGAGCGTGTTGAGGTTTGGAACAACGTTTTGAATAATTCCGCAAAAGCGAAAATAGTTTTAGGCGCTCGCTCGTCCATATTTTTACCATTTAATAATTTGGGTTTAATAATTGTTGATGAAGAACACGAGCAATCTTTCAAACAATTTGATCCCGCACCGCGTTATCATGCACGCGATACATCTGTTGTTTTGGCTAATATGCATCATGCTAAAACCCTTTTAGGCTCTGCTACACCAAGTTTAGAAAGTTATTTTAATGCGAAACAAAATAAGTATGGTTTTGTTGAACTCATGCACCGTTTTAATGATGTGCTTATGCCAGAAATTGAATTGGTAGATATTAAAGATTCGCATAAAAAGAAACGTATGAAAGGGCATTTTAGCGATAGACTTATCGAGGAAATGACCGAAACCCTTAAAGACGGACATCAAATTATATTGTTTCAAAACCGCAGAGGATTTTCACCAATTGTTGAATGTAATACTTGTGGCCATTCGCCGCAATGTCCAAATTGCGATGTGAGTTTAACCTATCATCAATATAGAAACCAGTTACGTTGTCATTATTGTGGCTATAATTCGGCTATGATTAGAAATTGTGGCGCTTGCGGAAGTACTGAATTAGATAGTAAAGGTTTTGGAACCGAGCAAATTGAAGAAGAAGTAAAAGTATTATTCCGAGATTATAAAGTTGCCCGAATGGATTTAGATACCACACGCGGTAAATATGGCTACGAAAAAATAATAACGGCGCTAGAGCAACAAGAAATTGATATTTTAGTTGGCACACAAATGCTAACTAAAGGGTTGGATTTTAGAAACGTGAAACTCGTGGGCATAATGAATGCAGATAACATGCTCAATTTTCCAGATTTTAGAGCGCACGAACGAAGTTTTCAACTCATGTTGCAAGTTTCTGGTAGGGCAGGACGAACCGAGGAACGTGGAAAAGTTTTGATTCAAACGTATAATCCGTACCACAAGATTTTACAGCAAGTATCTACAAATAATTATGTAGATATGTTTAGCGAGCAAATGAATGATCGTTACAATTACAAATATCCACCAGTTTACAAGCAAATAAAGATTACACTAAAACATAAAGATTATAATAGGGTAGAAACGGCATCAATTTGGTATGCAAAATCGTTACGTCAAGTTTTTACAGATTATGTATTAGGACCAGAATCGCCACCTATAGCTAGAATTAGAAACCAGTTTCATAAAAATATTCTGGTTAAAATTCCTAAAAAACAGTCATTATCAAAAACAAAAGAAGCCATTATTAAAATTAATAACAGCTTCTTGAGTATAAAAGATTTTCGGTCGGTTAGGGTAATTCTAAATGTCGATAACTTCTAGTAAAATAGAAATTTGCGTGCAAATTTCGTAATTTAACTAGTCCTGACGAAGGTCAGGGTCTTATCATGCATTATTAAAAATTATGAAAAACTGAAACAATCCCGATAATTATCGGGACAGTTTAACCAAGCTAAGCTTCTAAATATTATTTAAAGCGTCTACCAATTGGGTTTTCTTATTTCTACTTAAAGGAATTTCGTAAGCGCCAACTTCAACGTTTTTACTGTTAAATCTATCAATTTTATCAAGATTAACAATATACGATTTGTGGATTCTTAAAAATTTACCTTCAGGTAATTCAGCTTCAAATGATTTCATTGTAGATAAAACTACTAAGCTATTTTCTTCGGTAACTAGTTTTACGTAATCGCCAAGCGCTTCAATCCATTTGATATCCTTAATATAAACTTTACGTTTTTTAAGATTACTTTTTACAAAAATATGTTCGCCTTCTTCTTCGTTAAAGTCTAAAGTCAACTTGTGTTGCTCTAAAGCTTTATCTACAGAAGTATTGAAACGTTCTCTTGTAATAGGCTTGTGTATGTAATCGGTTGCATCGTAATTAAATGCTTTAAAAGCATATTCGGTTTTACCGGTTACAAAAATAATTTGGGGTTTGTTGTTTAATACGTCTAAAAGTTCAAATCCATTTAGCACTGGCATTTCAATGTCTAAAAAGATTAAGTCTACTTGATGCGTATTTAAACCATTCTTGGTCTCTAGCGCGCTACTGTACTCTGCTATTAAGTTGAGAGCGGGGTGATTCTCCACTAACTTAACAATGGAGAGCCTTTGTATCGCTGAGTCGTCTACTACTACACAGTTTAAAGTCATAACATTTTAAATTATTTCGGTTAAGATATCGACAATAGTACGAATAATTCGGTTAAAAACCAAAAAACATCGTTTAAATGCGAATTTTAACATTTATTAACATCTTGAAGTGTCTATTTTATTAATAAACAAAAACGTTGCCAGAATTATAAATAATGGTTATTTTTGCATCCAATTTTTAACAATAAACATATTTTTATGAATCATTATGAAACTGTTTTCATCTTAAATCCCGTTTTATCTGAAGATCAGATAAAGGAAACAGTAAAGAAATACGAAGATTTTCTTGTTTCTAACGGCGCTAAGATGGTATCAAAGGAAGATTGGGGGCTAAAAAAATTAGCTTACCCTATTCAAAACAAGAAAAGTGGTTTTTACCATTTATTTGAGTACACCGTACCTGGTGAAATTATTAACCAATTGGAAGTAGAGTTTAGACGTGATGAGCGTTTTATGCGATATTTAACAGTTGCCTTAGACAAACATGCCATTTCATGGGCAGAGAGACGAAGAGAAAAACTTAAAGTAAAAGCGTAATTATGGCAACATCGATAGAACAACAATCTAAAGGAAAAAAAGACGGTGAAATTAGATATTTAACGCCGCTTAATATAGAAACTAACAAAGCTAAGAAGTATTGTCGTTTCAAAAAATCTGGTATCAAGTATGTAGATTACAAAGATGCAGATTGGTTATTAAGATTTGTTAACGAGCAAGGTAAAATTTTACCAAGACGTTTAACTGGAACTTCATTAAAGTATCAAAGAAAAGTGTCTGTAGCTGTAAAAAGAGCGCGTCACTTAGCATTGATGCCTTATGTAGCTGATTTATTAAAATAAAATACCGATAACAATGGAACTTATATTAAAACAAGACGTTGAAAATTTAGGATTTAAAGACGATGTTGTAACAGTTAAGAACGGTTATGGTAGAAACTTTTTAATTCCTCAAAAACAAGCCGTTTTAGCAACAGTATCTGCAAAAAAAGTTTTAGCAGAAAACTTAAAGCAACGCGCTTTTAAAGACAAAAAATTAGTAGAAGATGCCAATAAAATGGCAGATGCTATTAAAGCATTAGAAATTAAAATTACTGCTAAAGCAACAGAAGGAGCTTCTGCAGGTGATAAATTATTTGGTTCTGTAACAAAAGCAAATTTAGTTGAAGCTTTTGAAAAAGAAGGACACTCAATAGACAAAAAATTCGTGACCATCACTGGTGGAAACATTAAGCGTTTAGGGCAATATAATGCCGTAATACGTTTACACAGAGATGTAACTTTCGATTTTCCTTTTGAGGTTATAGCACAAGCTTAATTAATTAAGCTAAATTAAATTATAAAGCCTCAACCTAGTTGGGGCTTTTTTATTATTTTAATTTGGTAAAGTAATTTCTCCTTTTAGAGGAGATTAATAAGGATTATGAAATACGCAAGACTTACAAAAGAACAATTTGAAGAATTACACCAAGAGTTCATAAACTTTTTAGCAACCCAATCGGTTACCGCCGATGAATGGGAGAATTTAAAAGTAAATAAACCAGAAATGGCAGAAATGGAACTGGATGTTTTTAGCGACTTAATTTGGGAAGGTGCTTTAAACAAAGCCGAATATTTGGAGCATATTTCGCCACAACATATGTATTTATTTCGTTTAGCTGATGATAAAATGTATGTGATTGCATTAACCTTAAAAAATGAGGTAGATATTACAACCACTGAAGGTTATAAGTGGCTACGCGAAAATTTAATGGATGAAACCGTAGAGTTTTTACAAGCAGATAAAGATTATAGCGACGATAAAAACTTAGATAAATTTAAAATGATTGAACAAGGAGCCGTCATTACAAAAGGTGAATTGTTTAAGTATTTTGATAAGATTATAAATTAATAACCCTTCCGTCTTTTGGTTTTTTTTGGAAACCAAAATCCACCTTCCCTTTTAAAGGGAAGAAGTTCATATAAACCTATTTTCTGCGGTATTTCGAGTTTCTCACTATTATAAAACCTGATAGCGTAGAAATTCTCCTCCTTTAAAAAGGAGGAGTGTCACTAAGTGACGAGGTGGTTTTTTTAATACATTTTAAAAAGTAATGTATTATATTACTTTTTTAGCAAAAATAGTTTCAATACCAGTTTCATTATATATTTTTGTTATTCAGCATTTAATGAAAATCGAAAGCAAAAACTAACAACTACCATCTAAAGACAAAAGACTATTTATGCAAAAACCAAGAATCCCAAAAGGCACAAGAGATTTTAATCCAGAACAGGTAGCAAAACGGAACTATATTTTTAATACCATTCGTGCTGCTTTTGAAACGTTTGGATTTCAACCTATTGAAACACCAAGTTTTGAAAATTCGGAAACATTAATGGGAAAATATGGTGACGAAGGGGATCGTTTGATTTTCAAGATTTTAAATTCTGGGGATTTTTTATCAAAAGTAGATGAAAGTGCTTATAATGAAAAAAACTCTAATAAATTAATTTCAAGTATATCAGAAAAAGCACTTCGATACGACCTAACCGTACCATTCGCCCGTTACGTAGTTCAAAACCAAAATGATATTGAGTTCCCATTTAAACGCTATCAAATTCAACCCGTTTGGAGAGCCGACAGACCTCAAAAAGGGCGTTTTAGAGAGTTTTATCAATGTGATGCCGATGTTGTAGGAAGTGATTCGTTATGGCAAGAAGTAGAGTTTATTCAATTGTACGACACGGTGTTTTCAGCTTTAAAATTAGAAGGCGTTATTATTAAAATAAATAATAGAAAAATACTTTCAGGAATTGCTGAAGTAATCGGAGCTAGTGATAAACTCATCGATTTTACCGTTGCGCTAGATAAACTTGATAAAATAGGCGAGGATAAGGTAAAAGCCGAAATGTTAGGTAAAGGCATTCCACAATCTGGAATAGATAAATTAGCACCATTATTTACTATATCTGGTACTTTTGAATCTCAAATTGAAAGTTTAAAAGGGATTCTTAATACTTCCGAAGCAGGACAAAAAGGTATTGAAGAACTATCGTTTATAAATAAAGCCATCTCAGAATTAGGATTAGCTTCAGCAACATTGCAATTAGATGTGACTTTGGCTAGAGGCTTAAACTATTATACAGGTGCTATTTTTGAAGTATCAGCTCCCCGAAAAGTCCAAATGGGTTCTATTGGTGGTGGTGGCAGATATGACGATTTAACTGGTATTTTTGGTATGAAAGATATGAGTGGCGTAGGTATTAGTTTTGGTTTAGATCGTATTTATTTAGTTTTAGAAGAATTAAATTTATTTCCAGAAACGGTAAGTAAAAATGTTGAAGTATTATTTATAAACTTTGGCGATAAAGAAGCACTTTTTAGTTTAAAAGCTATTAAGAAATTACGCTTACAAGGTATTCATGCAGAATTATATCCTGATAAAATAACTAACGGGAAACACATGCGTAAACAAATGAATCATGCAAATAACCGCCATATTCCTTTTGTTGTTATAGTTGGAGATGAAGAAATGGATTCGAACAACTATACTTTAAAAAATATGATTTCTGGAGATCAGGAAAAAGTATCGTTAGAAGCATTAATATCTAAAATAAAGAAGTCCTGAACGTCAATTCAGGACTTGTTATAGTATTGATAAATAAAGTATCTTATTTTAAAAGCGACTAACTCAAATAATTATTTTACCAACACTCTTTTTTATATTTTCTATTCTAAATAATTGTTTTAATAACTCAGTAAGTGATTATTAACTTTACAAATATACTTTTTACTTATTAAATAATCCATGAAATGCATAAAAAATCGTTGAAATGCATTAAAATAATTTGTATTTTATATTAAATCATTGATTATCAATTATTTGTATTTTTGTAATAAATAATGATTTTTTTCATGATTAAGCTTATTGAAAATTAATTTTTAAGTTTTTCATCACGTATTTTAAGAATAACTTGTGTTATAAATATTTAAAAATTAGATTTTTTGCTTTACATATATATTTGACTAATTTACACTACTAATTTAAAACTAACTAACTAAATTAATATGAATAATAAAATCCTAATATGGTCAATAACAGCAGCATTAGCAGGTTTTCTTTTCGGGTTTGATACTGTAGTAATCTCGGGAGCAGATAAAAAATTACAAGCACTTTGGGGGGCTTCTGATGCTTTTCATGGTAGTGTTGTAATGGCTATGGCATTGTGGGGAACTGTTTTTGGAGCTTTATTTGGAGGTATTCCAACAAATCGTTTAGGAAGAAAGAAAACATTAATTTGGATTGGATTTTTTTATTTTATTTCAGCCGTAGGATCCTCATTAGTTAATGACCCCTACACATTTGCTTTTTTTAGATTTTTAGGAGGCGTTGGTGTTGGTGCTTCCACAATTGCTGCACCAGCTTATGTGTCTGAAATTGCACCAGCAGATAAAAGAGGAAGGCTAGTGGCACTTTATCAATTTAATATTGTATTAGGTATTTTAATTGCTTTTTTATCCAATTACTTACTTCGAAATATTGGCGAAAATGCATGGCGTTGGATGATTGGTGTTGAAGCATTTCCTGCTTTAATTTATACACTACTTATTTTTACAGTTCCTAAAAGTCCACGCTGGCTAATTTCAAAAAACAGAAATGAAGAAGCAAAAAAAGTTTTGGAGATAATAAATCCAGATGGCGATGCAGAAAAATTAATGCAAGAAATAAAAATAGAAAACGAAAGCCATGCATCTGGTGAAAATATTTTCATGAAAAAATATCGCTTTCCATTAATGTTAGCGTTTCTAATTGCAATGTTTAATCAATTCTCTGGGATAAACGCCTTTTTATATTATGCTCCAAGAATTTTTGAAGAAGCTGGTTTAGGTGAAAGCACTGCTTTATTAAGCAGTATTGGAATTGGAGTAACTAATTTATTATTTACGCTATTGGGTGTTTTCTTGATTGATCGTTTAGGCAGAAAAACATTAATGTATATAGGGTCTATTGGTTATATTATTTCATTAAGTTTAGTTTCAATGGCATTTTTCTTAGAATGGGAAGGGATGGCAGTTCCTATATTTTTATTTATGTTTATTGCTTCCCACGCTATTGGTCAAGGCGCTATAATTTGGGTTTTTATTTCAGAAATTTTCCCTAATCATTTACGAGCAAGCGGGCAGTCATTTGGTACATCAACCCATTGGGTTTTAGCAGCAGTAATTCCATCATTAGTGCCTGTGCTTTTCTCATCTATTGGTGCCGGTGTTGTATTTATGATATTTGCTATTATGATGGTTTTTCAATTATTATTTGTAATTTTTATGATGCCAGAAACTAAAGGAATTTCATTAGAAGAATTAAGTAAAAAATTAACTAGAGATGAAAAATAGAGTAAATAGTAAAATTATATTAGTTGTTTTATTAATCTTAAGTTTTGTAATAACAAACGGTTGTAAAAATGTTGAAAAACAAAAGGATTTAGATGCTATTGCAGAGTTTGATAAATCAAAAGAAGAAACATTATACAGACCTAATTTTCATTTTACACCTAAAGCCAATTGGATGAACGATCCAAATGGTATGTTTTATTTAAATGGTAAGTATCACTTATACTTTCAGTATTATCCTGATGGCAATGTTTGGGGTCCTATGCATTGGGGACATGCCATAAGTAAAGATATGATTACTTGGGAAGAACAACCCATTGCAATTTATCCAGATGATTTAGGGCTAATTTTTTCAGGAAGTGCTGTAGTAGATAAAGATAATACCTCTGGTTTTGGAAAAGATGGTATTGCTCCAATAATTGCCATTTTTACTTACCATAATATGCAAGGTGAAAAAGAGGGTAGAATAGATTTTCAAAGTCAGGCGATTGGGTATTCATTAGATGAAGGAATGACTTGGACTAAATATAAAGCAAATCCAGTAATTCCTAATCCAGGTATTAAAGATTTTAGAGACCCAAAAGTAATTTGGGATAGTTCGAAAAATAAATGGATTATGTCTTTAGCGGCAGGCAATAAAATTATGTTTTATAGTTCATTAAATTTGAAAGATTGGAAGTTAGAATCTGAATTTGGTGAAGATAAAGGAGCACATGGAGGTGTTTGGGAATGTCCAGATTTATTTCCAATAAAAATGGATGGAAGTGATGACGCTAAATGGGTTTTGCTAGTTAGTATTAATCCTGGAGGTCCAAACGGCGGAAGCGCAACCCAATATTTTATTGGAGATTTTGATGAGAAAACATTTGTACTTGATAACGAATTTTCAAGCCAATTAAAAGAACAAACTGCGGTTTGGTTAGATTACGGACGCGATAATTATGCAGGTGTTACATGGTCGAATATCCCAGAGGAAGATGGAAGGAAACTATTTATTGGGTGGATGTCTAATTGGGACTATGCCAGAGATGTTCCCACTTACACATGGCGAAGTAGTATGACCATTGCAAGAGAACTAAAACTTAAAAAACAGTCAGAAAAATATATTTTACAAAGTTTACCTGTAAAAGAATTGTATAGCTATATCAATAAGAGCATTATAAAAGACTCAATTAGTACAGAAAAATTTGAAAACATTTTGAGTACTACAAATATAGATTTAGCCAAAGTTAATATTGAATTTAAATTAAAAGATTTAAAAGAAGAATCTTATAATATATTATTTTATAATAAAGAAGGTGATACACTTAGCTTAGGTTTAAATAATTTGAAGAATGAGCTTTTTATCAACAGAAAAAAATCTGGAGAAGTAAATTTCTCCGAAAAATTTGCGCCTAATACATCAATAGCAAAAACAGCAAAAACTTTAAATGAATTAAAAGTTAAAATCCTTTTAGATAAAACATCAATTGAAGTTTTTTATAATGATGGAGACATTGTGATGACCGAATTATTTTTTCCAAAACAGCCGTTAGAAATGTTTTCAATTATTTCAAAAGATAAAGCCTTTAAAATTGAAAATCTAAATATTCAGGAATTTAAGTTTCAATAAAAATGTCGAAAATAGTTTGTTTTGGAGAAGTGTTGTGGGATGTTTTTCCAACCCATAAAAAAATTGGTGGGGCACCGTTAAATGTGGCCTTACGATTAAATTATTTTGGTAATTATGTTACCATAATTAGTAGTGTAGGAAACGATATAGAAGGTAAAGAGATTATAGATTTTATTAAAATTAATAATGTTAATACTGATGAAATTCAGGTTAATAATGAATTTAACACCAGTCAAGTTAAGGTTGTTTTAGATAAAAGTGGGTCTGCATCTTATAACATAGCGTTTCCTTGCGCTTGGGATTATATTCAATTAAAAGCCGCTTCTAAAAATAGTGTAAGTAAATCTGATGCTTTTATTTTTGGAAGCCTTGTTACTAGAAATGATGTTTCAAGAGTAACGCTTATTCAACTTCTTAAATTTGCAAAGTTTAAAGTTTTTGATGTTAATTTGAGAGCGCCACATTACACCATGATTGTTTTAAATGAACTTATGATAGAAGCAGATTTTATTAAGTTTAACGATGATGAGTTATTAGAAATCTGTAAATATTATGATTTTAAATCAAATAACTTAGAAGAGAGTATAAAGTACATTTCAAACAAAACGAATACACAAAGCATTTGTGTAACTTTAGGAGGTGATGGTGCTATTTTATTTAAAAGAAACACATTTTATAAAAGCTCTGGATATTCTGTAAAAGTTAAAGATACGGTAGGAGCAGGCGACTCATTTCTTGCCACTCTTATTCATGGTTTATTAAATAATGAAAAACCACAAGACGCTATAAATTTAGCATGTGCAGTTGGTGCTCTAGTAGCCTCTATGGACGGTGCAAATCCTATAATTTTAAAAGCGGATATTGAATCAATTATGGAATAAATACATCTTTAATTTCGAGTTGTGTTTATTTGTGAAAAAGTCAACATGAATCTCTAATAATCAATTCTGTATCAATTATAATTTTTTCGTATTCAATTGGGATTCCTTTTTGTTTGTTATTTATTTCTTTTAACAAAATTCTAGCTGATTCTTCCCCCATCAAAAAGGCATTTTGATCTATTGAAGATAAGGTTGGCGTAGTAACTTTTGTCATAAACCAATTACTAAAACCAAATAAGGCAATCCTTTCTGGTACTTTAATATTGTTTTTATTGAAATAGTTTAGTGCACCAATGGCTAAAAGATCATTTACAGTAAAAAGCGCATCAACATTATCACCATGGTCTTGTAATAATATTTCAGCATTTTTATAACCATCAGAAAAATCAGAATTATTATTACATAAATAGACTAAAGACGGGTCAAATTCAATATTATGATCTAGTAATGCTTTTTTATAACCTAAAAAGCGATCGATAGAATTTTGTGGATTTAAATCTCCTCTAAAATGAGCAATTCGTCGATACCCTTTTTGTATTAGATAACTAACGGCATCATAAGCCGCTTTTCTATCATCAATCAAAACTTTTGAGCAGTTAATGGTTTTGGCAATTTTATCAAAAAGAATTAAAGTAACATTACTATCAATTATTTTTTTTAAATGCTTAAAGTCTCTTGTTTTATTGGTTAAAGACATTATAATACCATCTACGCCTTTACTTAAAAGTAAATCCACCTGTTTTTCTTCAAGTTGCTCATTTTCATTGGACTGCATTAGAAATGTCATGTAATTGTTCTTTTCAGCTTCTTTTAAGATACCATCAATAACATTTGAAAAAAAAAAGTGCACCATAGTAGGTATTATAACGCCTATGGTTTTAGATTGTTTCATTCGTAAGCTAACCGCAAACGAATTGGGTGTATAATTTAAGCTTTTTGCCAATTCCTTAACCTTGCTTTTTGTTTCAGCATTTATATCTGAATAATCCTTTAGAGCTTTAGAAACGGTTGACGTTGAAAGCCCTAGTTGGTTTGCAAGTACCTTTAAAGTAACTTTTGGCATATTTTGATATTAGTTTGATTTAATTAAAGAAATAAATATAAACCAAAACATTTCATTTAAAAAAAAATTATGTGTTAAAGTATGCATATTTAACTTACTTATAGTCATGCAAAAGGGAATGTTTTTTGTGTTCTATTGATTAATTTGTAGTTTAAGGCTTTAAAGTTATTTATTTAGTAAAAAAACACTAGATACATTATATTATAGTGAATAGTAATACGTATTATTGTTATATTCACAGTGACCGAAAACGTTTTCGGTTAAAAAAAACTAGTTTTTTTGTAGTTTTCTTTTATTTACCCTTATAAAATGCAAAATTCGTATATTAATTAACATCTATTTAACAATATGTTTGAATTCTTTCACTGAATAAAAACAAACATTTATAAACGATTGATTAATTACTTTTACATAGTGTTGAAATAAATAAATTAAAACATTAAACTCAACTCAATTAATTATTAACTAAACTCAATATGAAAAACAAATTACTTAAAAAGCTTTTGCTTCCTATGGTTATGCTATTTGGAAGCTTTGTCTATGCGCAATCAGTATCAGGTGTTGTTTCTGATGCTTCAGGGCCGTTGCCAGGTGTAAATGTCATAGTAAAAGGAACAACAACAGGGTCAGTCACTAATTTTGATGGTGAATTTCAAATCAATGCAAATACTGGTGATAGACTAGTATTCTCATTTTTAGGTTATTTAACTAAAGAACTTGTAGTTACTGGAAACACGCTGAATGTAACCTTAGAAGAAGATGCCGCACAACTTGATGAAGTGGTTGTAATAGGTTATGGTTCAACAACTGTAAAAGACGCTACTGGCTCTGTAGCATCAGTAAGATCTGGAGACTTTAATAAAGGCGTTATTGCATCACCAGAACAATTAATTCAAGGAAAAACAGCTGGTGTACAAATTTCGCAATCAAGTGGAGCACCAGGAGCTGCTGTTAATATTCGTATTAGAGGTACTGCCTCTATTAGATCAAACAACAATCCGTTATTTGTTGTTGATGGTATTCCTTTGGCAGGAGATAATACTTCAGCCGATGGAGCAGATATCGGTTTTGGTTCAAGTGGAGCTTCTAACCCATTAAACTTTATAAACCCTAATGATATTGAAAGTATTAGTATTTTAAAGGATGCATCATCAACGGCTATTTATGGTTCAAGAGGTGCAAATGGGGTTGTAATTATAACAACTAAATCTGGAAAAGGTGCTCAAGGTGATCGATTTGAGTATAATTCTACTGTAAGTGTATCAAAAGACCGTAAAAGGTATGATGTACTTAACAGAGATCAATTTCTTTCAGCTTATGCTTCTTATGACCCTCAAACAGGTATACCTACCCCAGGTGTCATTAATCGTGATCCATCTGGAGTCGATTATGGAGCTAACACAGATTGGCAGGATTATCTTTTAAGAACTGCGATTTCTAACAATCATAGTTTGGCTTACGCTAACTCTCATGAAAATGGTGATGTTAGAGCTACTTTTGGTTACGGATTGCAAAACGGGATCATTAGAAATTCTGGACTTGAAAGAATAACCGGAAGACTTAATGCAAATCATCGTTTTTTTGATAATAAATTAAAAATAGGTATTCAGACCAGTTTTTCTCAGGAAAATAATTTTGGACCAGGTTTAAGTGGTAGTGCTGGTTTTCGTGGTGATTTATTAGGAGCTGCATATTCAGCAAACCCAACATGGCCAACAGATCCTGATTTTGACGAAACAAATGGTCAAGCAAATCCTGCAACATTTTTTAGTTATGTAACTAGTGATACTAGAACAACTAGATACTTATTAAATGGTTTTGCAGATTATCAGTTTACTCCTGAACTTTCTGGTAAAGTAAATCTAGGATATGATAAGTCAAATTCTAACAGAAATATTGCTGCCAGTTCACTTGCAAACAATATAGGTGACGGTATATTTGGCGAGGGTAGAGCTTACCGTGGTGATGTTTTTACCAAAAATCAATTAATGGAAATAACTTTAAACTATAATAAAGAGTTTGGAAATTCTAAACTAGATGTTTTAGCAGGTTATTCATATCAAAAATTTAATAGAAATGGTTTTGATTCTACAGGTTGGGGATTTAGCAATACTGGATTATCTGATATGTACCAAGATATGGCAGATGCTATTGATATAGTAGGTGCTGGAGTTACTGGTAGTTATCAACAATATGGATATACTTCTAGTGGCGTATTTGTAAATAGATTATTTCCTACACCTACAACGACAAACCAAGCGGGACCAAATGGTGTGCCAGTAAAATCACTGGCTGTTAATACTTATGATGTAACAGATGAAATTCAGTCTTATTTCGCTCGTGTTAATTACACTCTTGCTGATAAATATTTGTTTACTGCCACAGTTAGAGCAGATGGCTCGTCTAAGTTTGGTGAATCAAACCAATATGGATATTTCCCTTCTGGAGCGGTTGCATGGAAAATTAACGAAGAAGATTTTATAGGAGATAATGTATCAACTTTAAAATTAAGAGTGAGTGGTGGTATCACGGGTAATCAAGATGGTTTAGGCTATGGTAATTTTGTACAAAGAGAGCGTTATGAAGGAGCTGGGATAGATAATGGTGGCGTTGTTAATGTTCCTGGATTACAAACAGTTTCTTTTCCAAATAGTGGTTTACGATGGGAGGAAACTATCTCTTATGGTGTAGGACTTGATTTTGGATTTAATAATGATCGCTTATCTGGTAGTATAGATGTGTATAGAAGAGAGACTAACGATTTATTGTTTAGAATAGATTCAGCTCAACCTGCACCTCAACCTTTTGTTTTTACAAATTTAGATGCTACCTTATTAAATCAAGGTATTGAATTTGCTATAGATTATGATGTGATTGATCAAGAAGATTTAACTTGGAATCTTAATTTTAATGTGGCATATAACGAAAACGAATTACAAAATTTTGGAGGACTTATTCCAGCAGGTACTATTTATGGTCAAGGCTTATCACAAGCCTTCTCTCAGATTTTAGCTGGAGGACAACCTTTATTTTCTTATTTCGTGAGAGAGTTTGAAGGTTTTGATTCTAACGGTCAACCTATTGGTGATAACCAAACATTTGTTGGAAAAAGTGCTTTACCAAATGTAACAGGAGGACTTTCTACTTCGGTTAATTATAAAAACTGGGATTTTTCAGCTTATTTTAACAGTCAATTTGGAGGTTATAATTATTTTAACACACAAAATGCTTTATTTACAGGAGGTTCAATATTTGGAGGACGAAATGTAACAACAGATGTACCTACTAACGGAGAGTCAGGAATAGCTGAAGCAGCGGTTTCAACACGTTTCTTATATAAAAGTGATTTTGTTCGTTTACAAAACGCAACACTTGGATACAATTTCAACTTAAAAGAAGGTGCGGCTTTTACTAATTTAAGAATTTTTGTAAATGGGCAAAACTTATTTGTTATAACTGATTATCCAGGTTTAGACCCTGAGGTAAACACAGCACCAAATGCAGATAATCTATTAAACGGGTTGCCAACAGCTGGTATTGACTACGCAGCTTATCCAAACCCAAGAACTATTACTTTTGGACTTAATGCACAATTTTAAAAAAAAAGAAAATGAAAAAAAGAACAATTAAAATGAAAACAAATTTGTTATATGTATGTATAGCATTATTTGCAATGTCATGTACCAATCTTGATTTGATTGTTGATGATTCGATCATCGCTGAATCCACTGATGGTGGTTTTACAGGAGTAGCAGACGCTCAGAGCTCTTTAGATAACCTTTATAATGCCATACGTGGGCAAATGGAACCACAAGATGGTTATTATGCGCTAGCTGAAGTATCCACTGATGAATTACTAATTCCAACAAGAGGAACAGACTGGGGTGATAATGGTATTTGGAGAGTATTACATACTCATACTTGGCCAGCATCTCACCAATATGTATTAAACGTATGGAATGCATTTAATTCGGATATATTTTTAGCAAATCAAATTATTGATTCTAGAAGTACTACCAATAGAACAGATCAAGTCGTTGCTGAAGCAAAATTTTTAAGAGCTTACAGCATGTGGATTATTTTAGACCTTTATGGTCAAGTACCTTTTAGAGAAGTTGATGAAGGACCTTCTATTGACCCAAAAGTTTTAACTAGTGCTGAAGCTTTAGCTTTTATTTTGCAAGATATTGAAGATGCAATGGCTAATTTACCTACAATAGGACCTGCAGGTACAACAAATAGAGCAAGTAAAGCTGCTGCTAATTTTTTAAAGGCTAGAGTATTATTAAATGCAGGTATTTATAGAGGCGAAGGAGCACCTAATGCTTCAGATATGCCTGGGGTTATAGCTGCGGTTGATGCGATTACAGCAGATGGGTTTGCTTTGCAAGGAGGCTATTTTGATTTATTTAACGGAACAGCCAATACAGAACGTGTGTTTTATACTACGGCTGGGACAGGAAACAGAATGTGGGGTGGTTTGCATTACAATCAACTTGCCCCTGACCAAGCAGGAGGCTGGAACGGATTTACAACCTTAGGTGCTTTTTATGATTCATTTGAAAGTAATGGTAACGATTCTGGTAATTACGCAGGTTCTCAAGAAGAACGTAGAGGTTGGGTGCCAGATGCAACAACTACAACCCCTGAGAACTTAGGGTTTTTCTATGGGTTTGGTATAGGTCAACAATATGGTTATACATATGAAGATGGTGTTATTAATGGAGGACCATTTGCTTATGAAGCAAGAGCGAGTAAACCACTAGTGTATACTAAAGAACTTCCTGGATTAGTAGGTAATAATGATGTTTCAGGAATACGTGTATTAAAATATCACCCGTCTAATGGAGGGTTTTATGGAGGACTTTTACTTTTTAGATACGCAGATGCTTACTTAATGAAAGCGGAAGCTATGATGCGTAGTGGAGGTGATGCTACCGCTATGGTAAATACTTTGAGAACTCTTAGAGGTGCTGCACCACTAGGAAGTGTTACTGAAAGTGATATGCTGGCAGAACGTGGTAGAGAATTGTATATAGAAATGGTAAGACGTACTGATTTAATACGTTTTGGTAAATTTACTACTGAATATGAATTTATGGATTCTGCTGCGGTTGGAGATGAAACTAAAAATTTATTCCCAATTCCAGCAAATGCATTATTATCAAATCCAAATTTAATACAAAACCCAGGATACTAATAATTATTTTATTAATAGATATTTTCAAAGAGGGTTTTTTAAAGCCCTCTTTGTTTATTTAACATGAATCTTGGGTATCTTTAATCCATGCAAAAAATAAAATATTATATAGTATTACTTGCTATTTTCACTTCATGTAAAAAAAGCGAAAATGTATTATTTACTTCGCTAAGCAGTAAAACAACCCATATAGATTTCCAAAACAGACTTACAAGTAAGCCTGATTTAAATATCTTAAATTATTTATATTTTTATAATGGCTCAGGTGTTTCAGTAGGCGATTTTAATAATGATGGACTGAGTGATTTATATTTTACGGCGAATCAAACCCCTGATAAATTATATATAAATAAGGGTGATTTCAAATTTGAAGATGCTACTTTAATATCTGGGATAGATAATACCTCAAATTGGACTACGGGTTCTACCGTTGTTGATATTAATAATGACGGTCTTTTAGATATTTATATATGTAGACTGGGTAGTTATTCGGGTATTGAAAGTCATAATTTATTATATGTTAATCAAGGATTAAAGAATGGAGTTCCTTTTTTTAAAGAATCTGCTTCTGATTATGGATTAGATATAAAAAGTTTCGCGACCCAATCTGTTTTTTTTGATTACGACCAAGATTCTGATTTGGATATGTTTTTGTTAAACCATTCTATCCATCCTAATTCTAATTACGGAAAAGGCAAATCAAGAATGCAAGCTGATAGTTTAGCAGGTGATAGATTATATGAAAATGTTGAAGGAAAATTTGTTGACGTTAGTATAAATGCTGGAATTTTTCAAGGTAAAATTGGATATGGTTTAGGAGTTTCTATAAGCGATATAAACAATGATGGTTATCCTGATATTTATGTTGGGAATGATTTTTTCGAAAACGATTATTTATATATAAATCAAAAAGATAAGTCGTTTAAAGATATAATTTCAAGTAATAAAACCCAATTGGGGCATACGTCTCATTTTTCCATGGGTAATTCTATTAGTGATATTAATAACGATGGTTATACAGACATTATATCATTGGATATGCTTCCTGAAAATTTGAAAACATATAAAACCTCTGGTTTAGAATATCCTTACCAAATGTATGAGTTTTATTTAAAAAATGGTTATTCACCTCAATTTATGCAAAACACATTGCACATAAATAACGGGAATGGTAGTTTTAGTGAAACAGCCCATTTAAGTGGTATGGCGGCAACAGAATGGTCATGGAGTCCAATTGTGTGCGATTTAGATAATGATAGCAATAAAGATATTTATATAACTAACGGTATTTTAGGTGCTACCAATGATATGGATTTTATTAATTTCATTTCCAATGAAAATATTCAAAAGCAACTGGGAAAGAATATGTCCGATAAGGATTTAGCCTTAGCAAATGAAATCCCACCAAAGAAAGTTAAAAATTATATTTATCGAAATAACGGTGATAATACCTTTGAAAATAATACCGAATTGTGGGCTAATCAAAAGGAATCCTACAGTAATGGTGGCGTATATGCAGACCTTGATAATGATGGTGATTTAGATTTGGTAATTAATAATATTAATGAGCCTGCATATATTTTAAAAAATAATTCAGAAAAATTTACTCCTAATAACAACTACTTGAAGGTTAAATTTGGAGGGCCCGATAAAAATAAATTTGGAATTGGCGCAAAAGTAAAAATATATATTGGCTCTAAAATACTCACGGAAGAAAATTACACAACTAAAGGATACTTATCATCAGTTGAACCTAAACTTAATTTTGGACTTGGTGAGATTTCTGTGATAGACTCTTTAGAAGTTATTTGGTCAAACGGCGAATATCAAACCCTAAAAGATATTTCAGTAAATAAAGAAATTGAAGTAGATTTTATAAATGCTTCTGGAAATTATTTCAAAAATAAACAACTCAATAGCTCCAGTTCTTTTCTTGTTAATTCTGAACCTTTGATTAATTTTAAACATAATGATCCTATTTCCATTGAATTTAATAGAGACCCATTAATTCCTTATGCTAGTACAAATTTAGGACCTCAAACTTCGGTTGGCGATATCAATAATGATGGCTTAGATGATATTTTTATTTGTGGGGCAAAAGCACAAAGTAGTCGATTATTTGTACAGAAAGAAAATGCTCAGTTTGAATCTCTCAATGAGGAGTTATTTAATCAAGACGCTATTAATGAAGATGTAAGTAGCACCTTTTTTGATGCAAATTTAGATGGGCTTATTGATATTTTAGTGGTAAGTGGTGGTAACGAATTTAAATATGGCAAACCATTAAGCCCTAGATTGTATTTAAACAATGGGGATGAATTTGTAAAGGATAGTATTCAATTTAAAAACATTGAAATTAATGCTTCAAAAGTAATGACTGTTGATATTGATAACGATGGCGATTTAGATGTTTCTATAACTTCAAACCTCATTCCATGGCAGTTTGGAAAAACGCCAAAGCAATATATTTTTAAAAATGATGGAAAAGGTTCATTTACAAATGTTAGTGAAACTTATGCAAAAGAACTTCAGGACATAGGAAATGTGCAAGATATTATTTGGGTGGATATTAATAACGATTTATTTGCTGATGCCATAGTTTGCGGTTATTGGATGCCAATTTCTATACTTTTAAATAATGGTAAAAAGTTAACATTACAAAAAAACAACAAGCTTCAAGAAACCAATGGCTGGTGGAATACTATAAAAATTGCAGATTTTGATAACGATGGTGATTTAGACTTAGTTGCAGGAAATTGGGGGCTTAACACAAGGCTAAAAGCATCGAAAGAACAACCCATAACCCTATATAGCAACGATTTTGATGACAATGGTAATATTGATCCTATTATCACTTATTATTATGAAGGGCAAGAAACGCCATTTTCCTCAAAAGATGAGTTAGTAAAACAACTTCCTTTTCTAAATAAAAAATTCTTAAGCTATAAAGATTTTGCTGATGCTTCGTTTTCTGAGTTACTGCCTCATAAAAAAATAAATGAAGCTTATAAAAAACAAGTATTTGAGCTTACAAGTTGTTACTATGAAAATCTTGGAGATAATACCTTTAAAAAGCATATATTGCCTTTGATGACGCAAGTTTCTTCTGTAAATTCTATTGCTGTTGATGATTTCAACAATGATGGTTATTTAGACTTATTTTTAACAGGTAATAACTATGATATTAGTACACAATTAGGTAAATTAGATGCCTCACATGGAGCTATTTTACTGAATAATAAAGAAGGGTTTTTTATGCTCCAAAAAAATCAAACATTTGATGTATCTGGGCCAGCTAGAGATATTCAAAAAATTAAGGTTAGTAATGAAATTTACTACATAATTTCCATTAATAACAATACGCCAATTTTTTTAAAGAAAAATAAATGAGATTGCATTCAAAATTGAGCCGCATTCTATTGACAATTATACTCGTGATTTTTGTCAATTCTTGTAATTCTGAAAAGAAAGAAAAACAAATTTCTGATAATACTAACAAAACGTTATTTACACTTACAAACCCAGAAGATAACGGAATTGATTTTACCAATGCGGTTGTAAATCAAAAGGACATGAACATTTTTAAATATCGAAACTTCTATAATGGTGGTGGTGTAGCTATAGGCGATATTAATAATGATGGGCTTTCAGATGTGTATCTAACGGCAAATATGGGTGAAAATAAATTGTATTTAAATAAAGGCGGTTTTAAATTCGAGGATATTTCGCAATCAGCTGGTGTTACAGGAAAAAAACCATGGAGTACAGGAGTTGTTATGGTTGATATTAATGGTGATGGTTTTTTAGATATTTATGTGTGTAACGCAGGTAATATGGAGGCTGATAACCATGATAATGAGTTGTTTATTAATAATGGAGATTTAACTTTTACTGAAAAAGCAAAAGAATACAATTTAGCAAGATCGGGCTTCACTATCCATGCTTCATTTTTTGATTATGATAAAGATGGAGATTTAGATGCCTATATTTTAAATAACAGCAATATTCCTGTTAATACTCTGGGATACGCAGAACAAAGAGATAAAAGAGCGGAAAATTGGGAGAATATTCCAGAAATATTTAGAGGCGTTGGTGATATGCTATTAAGAAATGACAATGGGTATTTTACAGATGTAAGCGATGAAGCTGGAATTTACGGTAGTTTAATAGGCTTTGGTTTAGGTGTTATGGTAAGTGATATTAATGGAGATTTGTATCCAGATATTTATGTTACTAACGATTTTTATGAACGTGATTACCTGTATATAAATAATCAAGATGGAACTTTCTCAGAAAAAATAAAAGACTGGGCGCCTCACATCAATATTTCTGCTATGGGAATAGATATGGCAGATATTAATAATGATGGTGATATTGATGTTTTTGTAACTGATATGCTTCCCGAAAGTGATAAACGAATAAAAACGGTCATGGAGTTTGAAGGCTATAATATCTTCAAGTTAAAACAAGGAAAAGACTTCTATCAGCAATATATTCAAAATTCATTACAGCTAAATAATGGAAATAATTCCTTTTCTGAAATAGCAAATTTTAGTGGTGTTTCTGCAACCGATTGGAGTTGGGCCGGACTAATTTTTGATATGGATAATGACGGGCTACGAGATATTTTTGTTACCAACGGCATTAACCATGATCTTACCGATTTAGATTTCATGGATTTTTTCGCCAATGATATTTTGCATAATATGGTATTAACTGGCCATAAAGAAGATATTGATTCTATTATTAATAAAATGCCCATTAAGCCACAATCAAATTATGCTTTTAAAAATAATGGCAATCTTACTTTTAGTAATGCAGAAAAAGACTGGGGTTTTGAAACACCTACTATGTCCAACGGTGTTGCGTACGGAGATTTAGATAATGACGGAGATTTAGATTTAGTGGTTAATAATGTTAATATGAAGTCGTTTGTATATAAAAACAACAGCGAATCTCAAACTTCAAACAATTACATAAAATTAAAACTTAATGGGAATACACCTAATAATTTTGCTATTGGAAGTAAAGTGAAAATACATTCTAAAGGCACTGTTATTGTACAAGAGTTGATGCCTTCTAGAGGTTTTCAATCTTCCATGGATTATATTATGAATATTGGAATTGGTGATGTAACTACTATAGATTCTTTACGCATTATCTGGCCAAATGATAAAACTCAAAAGCTTGCAAATATTAAGGCAAATCAGCAAATTACCTTGTCTCAATCAGACGCTATAGACATTTATAAACCCTTTAAACAAGGTGCTCAAAAAACATTATTTCAAGAAATACCAAATAATACATTATTAACCCATACTGAAAATAACTATTCTGATTTCGACTATGAAGGATTAATATCTAAAATGTTATCTCAAGAAGGGCCAGCTATGGCAATTGGCGATGTTAATAATGATGGGAATGAAGATGTTTTTATAGGTGGAGGATTAAAAGAATCAGGTGTTATATATTTAAATTCTGGAGATGGAAAAATGAATCCATCAACCCCAAAAGAATTTTTAAAAGACGCAAAATATGAAGATACAGCTGCCTCATTTTTTGATGCAGATGGTGATAAAGATTTAGATTTGATGGTTGGATCTGGAGGTAATGAGGTTGGACAAGAAAAAAATTACATCACTAGATTATACATAAACGATGGTAATGGAAACTTTAAAAAGGCATTAAATGTTCTCCCAAGTACTAGAAATAATATTTCAGTTATTAGCGCAAATGATTACGATAATGACGGCGATATAGATGTTTTTGTAGGTTCCAGAAGTGTTGTTGGAACTTATGGTGTTAATCCAAATCACTTACTACTTATAAACGATGGTAAAGGGGTTTTTACTGATGGAACAGAGCGTTACGCCTATAACTTGAAGGATGCAGGAATGGTAACTGGTGCTGTGTGGGCTGATATTGATAATGATAGTAAAAAGGATCTAATTACGGTTTCGGAATGGGATACTCCAAAAATATATTTGAATAATGGAAAGCAGCTAATTAAGTTAGAATCTAGTTTAGACCATGTTTATGGCATGTGGAATGTAATTGAAGCTGCTGATTTGGATAAAGATGGTGATTTAGATTTGGTAATAGGAAACCAAGGTACAAACACTTTTTACAAAGCTTCCAAAGATAGCCCAATGAAATTATGGGTTAACGATTTTGATGATAATGGCACTATTGAGCAAATTACAACTCAGTTTAAAGATGGGAAAGATTACCCCATATTAATGAAAAAAGAGTTAACGGGTCAAATGGTAAAACTTAAAAAGCAAAACCTAAAAGCTTCAGAATATGCTTCAAAATCTATTGATGAATTGTTCTCTAAGGAGGTAATTGAGAAATCAATTGTTAAAAAACTGAATATAGGAGAAACCATAATAGCTGTTAATGAAGGTAATGGTGTTTTCAATATTAAATCATTACCTAATCATGTACAGTTTTCATGTGTGTGCGGAATTGTATGCGAAGATGTTAATAATGATGGCAATATGGACTTGATAATGGCGGGAAATAACTTTGAATTTAAACCACAATTTTCCAGACTCGATTCAAATTATGGAAGTGTATTATTGAATAATGGCAATTTAGATTTTGAATGGCAAGACTACGAAAAGAGTGGGTTTTTTATTAAAAATGAAGTTAAACATTTATCGCAATTCAAAGATAAAAACGGGAAAACTTATATTATTGCAGCTATTAATAATAGCAAGCCTAAAATATTTTTGAGAAATGATTAAATACTGCATTTCAATAGTGTCATTTTTAATTTTAATTAGCTGTGGAGGTAAAGACGAGGCTATTTTTAGAGATGCTACACCTACAAAAACAGGTATTAGTTTTGTTAATACCCTAACAGAAACAGATGATTTAAATATTTTAGATTATTTGTATTTCTATAATGGAGGTGGTGTAGCAGTTGGAGATATTAATAACGATGGTCTTCCTGATATTTACTTTTCTGGTAATCAGGTAAAAAATAAGTTGTTTTTAAATAAAGGAAATTTAAAGTTTGAAGATATAACTGAAAAAGCTAAAGTTGCAGGTAATAGCTCTTGGAACACCGGAGCAGTTATGGGCGATGTTAATGGCGATGGGTATTTAGATATTTACGTGTGTGCTGTAGTTGGTATAAATGGTTTTGTTGGTTTTAACGAGTTGTATATAAATAATGGTGACCAAACATTTACCGAAAGTGCAGCAAAATATGGTTTAGATTTTGATACTTTTAGTTCATCGGCAGCATTTTTAGATTTTGATCTAGACGGAGATTTAGATATCTATTTGTTAAATCACGCCATTCATACGCAAGAATCTTTTGGAAAATCTAGTTTACGATATAAGAGAAACTATCAAACCGGAGACGTACTTTTACGAAATGATGGCAATACATTTGTTGATGTAAGTGAAGAAGCAGGTGTTTTTGGAGGGATTAATGGTTACGGACTAGGAATTGCAGTTTCCGATTTTAATCAAGATGGATATCCTGATATTTTTGTTGGAAATGATTTTCATGAGGATGATTATTATTACTTAAATAATGGTGATGGAACATTTACAGAAAGTGGTAGAGATTATTTTGGACATACCTCAAGGTTTTCAATGGGTAACGATGTTGCAGATATAAATCATGATGGCTGGCCAGATATGATATCTTTAGATATGCTTGCTGAAGATGAAGCCGTTTTAAAATCATCTGAAGGTGATGACGATATTCAAATTCAAAAATTAAGAATTCAGCAATACGGGTATAATTATCAATTTACACGTAATATGCTGTACGTAAATCAGCAAAACACACCTTATTTAGAAACTGCTTTATTAAGTGGTGTGGCCAGTACCGATTGGAGCTGGAGTGCCCTTTTTGCAGATTATAACCAAGATGGAGAACAAGATTTATTCATCTCAAACGGCATACCAAAACGGCCCAATAATCTTGATTTTATAAAGTTTGCTTCTAGCGATAAAATTCAAGTAAAAATCAGTAAAACAAAATTAGTAGACCAAGATGCACTTAATTTAATGCCCAATGGCGAAGTACATAATTATATATTTAAAGGGAATAAGAACTTAAATTTTGAGGATAAATCTGGTCTTTGGATTTCAAATGATAATACAGTTTCAGGTGCTACAGCCATTGGTGATTTAGATAATGATGGCGATATAGATTTAGTTGTTAATAACCTTAATTCGACTGCTTTTGTGTATGAAAACACTATCGATAAAAAAGCGAATTATTTAAAAATAAAATTTAATTACGAAAAGCCAAATAGTTTTGGTATTGGAGCTAAGGCCATTTTATATAACAATGGTAAAATGCAGTATAAAGAATTATATACGGTTAGAGGTTTTCAAGCCTCTTCAGAACCTGTAATTCATTTTGGTTTAGGCGATAACAAAAAAGTAGATTCGTTAAAAATAATTTGGCCAAATAGAACCTATCAAACTGTAAAAAACATAGAAATTAATCAAACCATCACTGTAAGCCCTGATAAAGCTAAACTATTTAATTATAACACATTAAAAAGTAGTAGTAAACCTTTGTTTAATAAAGTTGAAGACAATTTAGGGATTAATTTCACTCACAAAGAAGATAATTATATTGATTTTAACAGGCAAAAATTAATCCCTTATCAAGTTTCAGATAGAGGTCCTGCAACAGCAATAGGAGATTTAAATAA
>JBAQZZ010000059.1:0-12271 GCA_049791475.1 Flavobacteriaceae bacterium
GTACTTTCACTAGCTTCTGTTGTTTCGGGTTTAATACCTAATTTTTCTTGCTTAGCCTTCTTGCGATCGTCCAATATTTTTTGACGTTTTTCCTCTGCCGCTTTTACACGTGCTGCACGGGCATCCAACTTTTCTTGTCTAGCTGCTTCAATAGAACTTTGGCGTTCAGCTTTCTTTTCTTCTAATGCTTTTTCACGTGCTTCAAGTTCTAAATTTACTTCTGGCACAACCTCTTCATCTTCTGCAGCTTTTCGTTCTGCTTTAGATTGCGCTTGAGTTCGTTTGGAAGCTCTTGTTATACTTCTTAATACTTGTTCGCTTATATCAAGTCGATCAGCAACGTATAGCATGCCACCGTCAGATTTATCAAGTACTAAATCATATTTTCTACTCGCAACAATAGTTTGTACCGCTGCAAAAATTTGATCTTGTATAGGCTGCATTAATTGTTTTTTTTGAATAAACAAATCGCCATTTGGGCCAAAACGTTTTTGCTGGTAATCTAATATTTCTTTTTCTTCAAAAGAAATATCTTCTTCACGCTCGCTTATAAGTTCAGCAGTTAAAAGTGCTTTTTCGTTGCTTAAATCTTTTCGCTTTTGAGCAATAGCATCTAGTTTTTCTGCAATTTCATTTTTCCATTTTTCTGCTTTGGCATTTAGTTGTGTTGAAGCTTCTTGGTATTCAGGTACATTTTCTAAAATGAATTCTGAATCAATATAAGCTACACTTACACCACGTTGTGCTTGCAACGAAAGGCTTAGCATAGAAACTAATATCAATAAAAAAAGAACTTTTTTCTGCATCTGCTAAATATTTTTATAATTTATAAACTGATAAATTCTAAAAATGACAGATGATTTTATTTGCATTCCTGCCTTCTCTATGAATTATCTCTTCAAAATTAACGAATTTTAATCTTAAAAATTTTATTTGGCATTCAAATCATCAAAGTGTTATTAGAAAATATCGTGCCAAAATATAATTTAAGTTAAAATTGTTGTCCAATTATGAAGTGTGTTTCCCAATTATTTGCGGATCCTGGTTGTCCAGGAATATCATCAAAACGATTTCCAAAATCAATACCTAATAAACCAAATGCTGGCATAAAAATTCTAATACCTAAACCAGCAGAACGTTTGAGTGTAAATGGGTTATAATCTATAAAACTATTATACGATGCGCCACCTTCTAAAAACCCTAAGGCATAAATTTTAGCCGATGCTTTTAAGGTTATTGGATAACGAAGCTCTAAAGAAAACTTGTTATAAATAGTACTCCCATCTTGACCTGAAAGTGATTGATTTGGATAACCACGCAATTGAATAACTTCTCTACCATCTAAAGCAAAATTACCTAAACCATCTCCTCCTAAAAAGAAACGCTCAAATGGAATATCACCTCTATCATTGTTATAAGCTCCTAAAAAACCAAATTCAACACTTGGGCGTAAAACTAAATCTTTAACTATTTGTGTGTACCATTCGCCTTTAAAATTTACTTTATAAAATTCTAACCATTTATAAAATTCTTGGTCTATCTCGGCTGATCTAGGGTCTTGATTGCTAAGTGTATTTCTTTCTTCTCGAAGAGATTTATAGTCAACACCATCAAATAAAGAATATGGTAGAGAAAACTTACCTGTTACAGAAAAACTAGAACCACCAGTAGGATATATTGGATCTACATTAGTATTATTTCTACTAAGCCCAACAGTATATGATAGGTTGTTAGAAAAACCATCTCCAAAAGTAAATAAACCCGTATTATAATTACTTAAATCATAACGTTGGTAACTAATAGCTTGAGATAGCACAAAGAAATCATCTGGTACAGTTAAACGTTTTGCTAAACCAAAGGTGATCCCTGTGATATTAAAACTTCTACTTTTATCTGCATTTCTAGTTAAAGGATTAAATAAAAACTGTTTGGTATGTGATATGGAGGTTGAAAACTGAACTGGACGCTGACCTCCTAACCAAGGTTCAGAAAAAGAAAAACTATAGGTTTGGAAAAAACGGCTGGCTTGTAAACGCAATGCTAATTTTTGACCATCACCCATAGGTATTGGTTTGTAAGCGTCTTTCTTGAAAATATCTTTTATTGAAAAGTTATTGAATGATAAACCTAAAGTACCTATAAAACCACCACCACCATAACCACCTTGTAGTTCAATTTGGCTAGAACCTGTTTCTTTAACAGAATATTCCATATCAATTGTACCTTCAACAGGATTTGGGTTATTAAAATTTGGTGATATTTCTTGTGCATCAAAAAACCCTAATTGACCAAGTTCTCTAACGGTTCGTACTACATTTGCTTTACTATATAATTGGCCTGGACGGGTTCGTATTTCTCTGTATATAACGTGGTCGTTGGTTTTATCATTACCAACTACAGTAACACTATTGAAATATGCTGGTTTTCCTTCAGATATTCTAATTTCCATATCAATAACATTACCATCAGCACTCACTTCAACAGGGTTGATAGTAGAAAACAAATAACCATAGTTTTGATATTGATTTGCAATATCCTGGGCATCAGGTTTCGAGTTGTCTTGAATACGTTCTTGCAGTAAAACGCCATTATAAGTGTCTCCTTTATTAATTCTTATAAGTCTACTTAATTGCTCGTTTGTATACACGGTATTACCAATAAAAGTAATATTGCCAAAGGTATATTGTTCACCTTCTGTTACGTCAATTTGAAGCGAAATGGTATGGTCTTTATTGTAAATAATACTATCAGAAAGTATACGAGCATCTCTGTATCCGTTTTCTTTATAAGTATCTATAATACGACCTAAATCAACCTGATAAGCAGAATCGATAAACTTAGAGCGTTTTAAAATTCTAAGACGATTAATTTTTTTTGTATTTTTCATGCTCTTTCTAAGCTTTTTATCACTTAAAACGTCATTGCCATTAAACACAATATTTTTAATTTTTACTTTTTCACCCTTGTCTACATTAAGTACCATGTTAACTCTGGAAGTTTCGATAGAATCTTTAACTTCTATGGTGTTTATCAAGATTTTTGAGTTTAAAAACCCTTGCTTTTTATATTTTTTTGCTAAAAAGTTTTTTGTTGTAGTTATAAGGTTTTCAGTGACTTTAACACCCTTTTTTAATTTGGTATCGTTTGTAATACCTTCTATTTTCGACTTTTTTACACCGTTAATTTTTAATTCATTTAATTGTGGTAAGTCTGAAAGGCGTATTTCTAAAGTAGCAACATTATCTTCAATTTTAGTAATATAGATTTCAATATCACTAAATAAGTTTGATTTCCAGAGTTTTTTTATGGCATTACTTATATCTTCTCCGGGAATCGTCATTTCTTTCCCTTTACTTAAACCAGAATAAGCAACTATGGTTTGTTCGCTAAAGTTGGTGTTGCCAGAAACTGTAATTTCTCCTAAAATGTATTTTTCACCGTTACTGTATTCTAAATTTTGAGCTTGAGCATTATTGATGCAAATAGCTAAAAATAAAATTGCTAACAGGTGCTTTATGTATGTTAAAGGTAAAATATTAGCTAAGTTGTTCACTTGTTTTCCCAAATCGTCGTTCTCTTTTTTGATATTCAATAATAGCTTCATACAAATGTTGCTTGGTAAAATCTGGCCACAAAACATTTGTAAAATACAGTTCTGCATAAGCAATTTGCCACAGCAGAAAGTTACTTATACGTTGCTCTCCACTTGTTCTAATAAGCAAATCTACATCTGGTAAATTTTGCGTGTAAAGATGCTCATTTATAATTGATTCATCAATTTTATCGGGCGAAATTATATTATTTTTAACTTTAATACTAATCTCTTTAACAGTATTTATGATTTCTTCACGCGAACCATAGCTTAGTGCTAAGGTTAAAGTCATTCTATGGTTATTTTTTGTGTTTTCTATAACTTCATGCAGCTCTTTATATACTTTTTTAGGTAATGTATTTAAATTACCAATGGCAGAAAGTTTAATATTATTGTCTTGAAGTGTTTTAATTTCTTTTTTTAAAGAGGACACTAAAAGCTTCATAAGTGTTTGTACTTCTAGTTTTGGTCTATTCCAGTTTTCAGTTGAAAATGCGTAAAGGGTTAAGTTTTTAATACCAAGTTCGGCACTAGCTTCAACAGTTTCTCTTACAGACTTTGTGCCATTTTCATGCCCAATGGCACGCAACATACCTTTTTGTTTAGCCCAACGCCCGTTGCCATCCATAATAATGGCAATATGTTTAGGTAACCTTGTAGTTATAATATGTTCTTTTAAATCCATTTAATCAACACAATAGCATGGTTTTACTCCAAAGGTGTAAGTTAATGTAATTCCAGAAAACACATACCAATCGTTATTATTAATATTTCCAAATCTAAATTGTTGTCTGAATTCGCTATCTGGAATACTACCATCTATTTCATCAGAAAACGTGTAACGTGCACCAATTTCGGCACCTAAAATAAAATAACCTAATATATTGGTTTTAAAACCCAAAGCCATGGGTATGCCGAATGCCCAACTAGAATTATTTTCTGATGTTTGTATGCCATTCTGAAAATAAAAATTTTCATGTTTTGCTACACTTATTCCAGTATATAGATATGGTGTTCCTATTTTTTCGCCAGTATGTAAATTAAAATCTAGAAATGTAAATTCTATGCCAGCCGCAATTTCTAACAGGTTTGAATCCAGAGAATAATCTCTTTGATTTCGTCTTGGGTCGTCTGACTCACTGTCAATTGCTTTTAAATCTGAATATATAATTGATGCTCTCCAAGAATGCCTTGGGCTAGCATTCCATTTATATAGTAACCCCAATGCTGGGGCTTTGGGTGAAATATAATTAGTGGCTCCAACATCACCTATAAAATTACTTCCGCCAACAAAAATGCCAATTTCATTAATTTGAGAATGGCTTACTTGGAACGTTATAATACTTAATATCAATATGATTAAATGCCTCATAAATATTTAAAAGTTTGCAAATATAATAAATAACATTAGCCCAGAACAATTTGAACTAATTAGTATGAGTTTAAAACAGTATTTATATTAAATTATTGTTTAATTACGCTTATCCTCGCCCCAAAGAAGTTTTTTGCGAAGCGTTACCAAGAAGCTTTCATTTAAAAGATCTATCATTTTAATTTTAAAATCTGCTTTTTTAATTTTAATGATTGTGCCATTATCAAGCGTAGCAATTCTGGAGTCTAACGATACTAAATGTTGTTCCTCTCTACCATCAACTTTTAATTGTATTTCTGTAAAATCTGGAATTACAAGTGGTCGTGCACTCAAATTATGCGGCGCAATAGGTGTTAAAACAAAACTATTGGCTCCGGGAGTTATTACAGGGCCACCGCAGCTTAACGAGTAACCGGTAGAGCCTGTTGGTGTTGATACAATTAAGCCATCACTCCAATACGAGGTTAAGTATTCACCATCTAAATAGGTTTCAACTGTAATCATTGAGGTGGTATTTTTTCTGCTTACCGCGATTTCGTTTAACGCGAAATTTAAATCTTTTATGTCTTTATTTTCAGGTATGGTCTCCACAGAAAGTAAACTGCGTTCTGAAATTTTATAATTACCATCGATAATATTCTGAATGGCATGTTCTATTTCGTCAACTTGAATGGTTGCCAAAAAACCCAGTCTTCCAGTATTAATACCAATGATGGGAATATCGATGTCTTTAACAAAAGTAATAGCTCTTAAAATTGTGCCATCGCCACCAATACTTACCAATAAATCAAAAGATTTATTTAAAATATCAAAGGTTTTAAAAGATTCAAAGTCTTTAATATTATGAGATTCATCTTTTATAAGATTGTAGAATTCGGTTTCTATATATGCATCGGCATCTTTTTTTACTAAATAGTTAAAAAGTGTTTCAACCGAAGCAGAAGTTGTTTTGTTATAATATCGTCCAAAAACAGCAACCTTCATTTATTTACATGTTTAAATATTTGTTCAAATAATCTGATCGTTCTTTTAAACTCTCAATATAGCCGTCTTCTTCATGTCCAGAAATTATATTATAGCTATACCTCCTAAAGGTTTGAATGATATCATTAAGTCCCGTATTACCAATTTTTAAAGTAATTTGAACCAAATCGTTATTCATTTTTGATACAAAAGCACCAAGTAATTTGCCATCGTTAGACTCAACAATCTGGCTAACTTCACTAAACGAATAATCATTAACACCTTTTTCAACGACCAGAATTCCACCAGTTTGAGAGAAAAAAGGAGATTCGCTAAATAAACTAATAATATCGTTTAGTTCATAATAACCCAAATACTTACTTTCAGCATTTAGCACAGGCATTATATTAGATGAATTTACTGCAAAAGCTTCTAAAATATCGAGCCAGATGGTGGTATCACGAACAAAAAAATCTTCAAGAGCATATAAATAGTCGCTCAATGGTTTGTCGCTATCAAAACAATGGGCATCGGTTTCAAAAAACGATCCTAAAAACACGCCTTCATCATCTTGAACAGGAATGTGAGAATAGGTTAACTGATTAAATAGTTGATGTAAATCAGCTATTTTGCTCTTTTTATTTAAAGGTTTTATATCGTTAATAATAAATTCTGAAAGTCTCATCATTTTGTTTTAAAACATATGCAAATTAATCAAAAAAATAGTAAATAAGGCTCTGCTACTTTGTATTTTTGCCTTTTAAAATTTACAGATGACAAAGTTAAGTGTAAATATCAATAAGATTGCGACTTTAAGAAACTCAAGAGGAGGCGATTTGCCTAACGTTGTTCAGTTTGCAAAAGATGTGCAACGTTTTGGTGCTGAAGGTGTAACCATACATCCAAGACCAGATGAACGTCACATACGATACCAAGATGCGCGCGATTTAAAACCTGAAGTTTATACAGAATATAATATTGAAGGAAACCCGATTGAATCCTTTTTAAAATTAGTGCTTGAGGTAAAACCAACACAAGTTACTTTGGTTCCAGATGGGGTTGATGCTATTACTAGTAATGCAGGTTGGAATACGTTGAAACATAAAGATTTCTTGGTAGATGTTATTAAAGAATTTCAGCAGAATGGTATTAGAACAGCCATTTTTGTAGATCCAGTTTTAAAACAAATTGAAGGCGCAAAAGCCACAGGAACAGATAGAATTGAATTGTATACCGAAGCCTTTGCACATCAATATAGTTTAGGAAATAAACAAGCTATAAAACCATATACCGAAAGCGCTGAGTTAGCAAATAATTTAGGTTTAGGTATTAATGCTGGCCACGATTTATCGCTTGATAATATTAAGTTTTTTAAAGAGCATATTCCAGGGTTGTTAGAGGTTTCTATTGGGCATGCGCTTATTTCTGAAAGTTTATATTTGGGTGTAGAAAATGTTATTCAAATGTATTTATGGAAGTTAAAAGCCCAACCTTAATCCTTCCCAAAGGGAAGGAAACTCTGCCGAAAAACATATGCTTTTCAAAATAGATAAATTTAGATTGAAAGAACAAATTAAACAAATGAGTAATCACACAACAGTTTACCTCCTTCGGAGGGATTAAAGGGAGGAATATGATTTTAGAATCAAAGATTATTGGCGAAGGAAAGCCATTTGTTATTCTACATGGGTTTTTAGGCATGAGTGATAATTGGAAAACTTTAGGAAATCAATTTAGTAAACAAGGGTTTCAAGTGCATTTGGTTGACCAACGAAATCACGGACATAGTTTTTGGAGTGACACTTTTAATTATGAGATTCTTGCTGAAGATTTAAAAAATTACTGTAATGCTCATAACTTGAATGATATTATTTTGCTTGGTCATTCTATGGGAGGAAAAACTGCTATGACATTTGCAACAGAATATCCAGAGTTAATTTCAAAATTATTAATAGCCGATATTTCACCGCGTTTTTATCCTGTACATCACGATTCTATTTTAAGCGGATTAAGTGCCTTAAACTTTGATGAAATAAAGAGTAGAGGAGAAGCTGATACCATTTTAAGTAACTATGTTACAGATTTTGGAACGCGACAATTTTTATTGAAAAATCTATATTGGGTTGAAAAAGGGAAACTAGGTTTAAGAATGAATTTAAAGGTTTTAAAAAACGAAGTTGCCGAAATAGGAGAATCTTTACCATCATACTCGCATTTTGAAAAAGAGGTGTTGTTCTTACGCGGAGATCGCTCAGAATATATTGGTCTTGGTGATGAAAGTATTATAAAAAATCATTTTCCAAAAGCTAGAATTGAAACTATTTCAAATGCTGGACATTGGTTGCATGCGGAAAACCCTGAGGAATTTTTTGAAGCTGTAATTAATTTTGTAAATTCATAAATAAAATTTAGAATCATGAATATAATTTTAAGATTATTAATAAACGCTTTAGCTGTATTTATTTTAGCTTATATTTTAACTGGCGTAAATGTTGATGGATATTTGTCGGCCATAATAGTAGCAGTAGTTTTGTCTATTTTAAATCTGCTAGTAAAACCTATTTTGGTAATTTTTACTTTGCCTGCCACTATTTTAACGCTTGGCTTGTTTCTTTTGGTCATTAATGCCGTAATTATTTTGTTAGCCGATAAATTAATTGATGGTTTTTCAGTAACCAATTTTTGGTGGGCATTACTTTTTAGCGTATTACTTTCAATACTTCAATCTATACTTCATTCGCTTTTTAAAGAAGACAAAAAAAGCGCTTAAAAATCAAGCATTTAAAACTTTGTTGGGATGTAAAAATATATTATTTTTGCATCCCAATTTTGGTCATACAAAGAATCGATTTTTAAAATGAATATTACAAGAGAAAACGTTGACGCATTAAATGCTGTAGTAAAAGTAGATATCGCTAAAGAAGATTATAGCGCTAAAGTAGAGAAAATCTTAACAGATTACCGTAAAACAGCAAATATTCCGGGGTTTAGAAAAGGGCATGTGCCAATGGGAATGGTGAAAAAGCAATACGGAAAAGCGGTTTTAGTTGATGAAGTAAACAAGCTTTTACAAGATGCTTTAAATAAATATTTAACTGAAGAAAAGTTAGATGTTTTGGGTCAGCCACTTCCAAAAACGCAAGATGAAATTGATTGGGATGCTGATAAATTTTCTTTTGAATTCGAATTGGGTCTAGCACCAGAATTTGAGGTGAATTTGAAAAGTAAAAAATCAATTACACAATATAATATTGTTGCAGATAAAAAAATGATTGATGAGCAAATTGAGCGTATTCAAAAACAATACGGAAAATTAGTGTCTCAAAATGTAGTTGAAAAGGATAGTGAAATTACGGGAACGTACGCTAACGAAGAAAAAGAAATAGATAATAAAGTAACGCTAACTTTAGATAAATTTAAAGGTAAAGCAACTGCAAAACAGTTTATTGGAGCGAAAGCAGGTGATGTAATTGTTTTAAAAACTAAAGGCCTTTTTGAAGATGATCACGATTTAATGCATGCTTTAAAATTAAGTCATGATGACATTCATGGGTTAGATATTGAAGTCTCTTTTACAATCTCAGAAATCAATACAAGAGAACTTGCTGATTTAGATCAAGATTTATTTGATAAGCTTTTTGGCAAAGGGGAGGTAAATTCTGTAACTGAGCTTAAAGCCAAAATAAAAGAAGATGCAGAAAAACAATTTGTTCAGCAAGCAGATCAAAAATTATTGAATGATGTTACTGAATACTTGGTTGAAAATACGAAATTCGATTTGCCAGCAGAATTCTTAACAAAATGGATGCAAACTGCCGGTGAAAAGGAAATGGATTCAAGTCAAGCTAAAGAAGAGTATGATAAATCTGAAAAAAGTTTACGTTACCAATTAATTGAAGGTAAATTAATTGAAGATAACGACATTAAAGTGACTATGGATGATATTAAAAATCATTCACGAGATATGATTAGATCTCAAATGGCGCAGTTCGGTCAGATGAACCCGTCAGATAAAGAGCTTGATGATATTGCTGCTCGTGTTTTAGGTAATCAAGAAGAAGCACGCCGCATTTCTGAACAATTAGTAAGTCAAAAACTACTTAAAGTTTACAAAGAAAAGGCAAATCTTAAAATTAAAGAATTAAGCTATGAAAACTTTGTTAAAGAAGTTTATGGTGATAAATAAGTAAATAATTATTCCTTATATTTAGGCGTTTAAATCAAGCAGATTTAAACGCCTTTTTATTAAAAAAATCTTAATTAAAACAGATTTTAATATATCTTGATGAAAGTCAAGGACTTAATTAAAAATTACAACAAGAATTATGGATTACGCAAAAGAATTTGAAAAATTCGCGATAAAAGATCAAGGAATTAGTAGCACATACTACAATAAAATTATTAGTAGTATGTATCCAACAAATTTAACACCCAATATTATTGAAGAACGCCAAATGAATATTGCAGTTTTTGATGTGTTCTCTCGTTTAATGATGGATCGTATAATCTTCCTGGGTCAAGGTATAAATGATCAAGTGGCAAACATTGTACAAGCGCAATTGTTATTTTTAGAAAGTACAGATGCTAATAAAGATATTCAAATTTATATTAACTCACCTGGGGGAAGTGTTTATGCAGGCTTAGGTATTTATGATACGATGCAGTTTATAAAACCAGATGTCGCAACTATTTGTACAGGAATGGCAGCATCCATGGGAGCAGTTTTATTATGTGCTGGTACAAAAGGAAAACGCAGTGGACTAACACATTCACGTGTTATGATTCATCAACCGTTAGGAGGTGCACAAGGTCAAGCAAGTGATATTGAAATTACAGCTAGAGAAATATTAATTTTGAAAGAAGAACTTTATAAAATTATAAGTAAGCATTCTGGACAAGATTACGACAAAGTATACGAAGATAGTGACAGAGATTATTGGATGAAAGCCGATAAAGCGAAGGAATATGGTATGATTGATGAAATTTTAGCACGTAATTAAATTAAATTTCGTAATTTTAAACGATTGTTATAGAGGGATTTGTAATAATTTACTCCCAAAATAAAATACATTAATGGCAAAAGAAGAATTAGAATGTTCGTTTTGCGGGCGTAAAAAACCTGAAACGAATTTATTAATAGCAGGTTTAGATGCGCATATATGCGATAGATGTATAGAGCAAGCACATGGCATTGTTATAGAAGAATCAAAACAAAGTGATAGTAGCGATTTATCTGCAGAGTTAAAACTACGAAAGCCACAACAAATCAAAGGATTTTTAGATGAGTATATTATAGGGCAAGACATGACCAAAAAAGTGATGTCTGTTGCCGTTTATAATCATTACAAGCGCTTGCTTCAACCAGCCACAAAAGATGATATTGATATTCAAAAAAGTAATATCATTATGGTTGGCCAAACAGGAACAGGCAAAACTTTGATGGCAAAAACTATTGCACGAATGTTAAACGTGCCATTAGCTATTGTTGATGCTACTGTTTTAACAGAAGCTGGTTATGTTGGTGAAGATGTTGAAAGTATTTTAACCAGACTCTTACAAGCTGCCGATTATAATTTAGAAAAAGCTGAGAAAGGAATTGTATTTATAGATGAAATAGATAAGATTGCTCGTAAAAGTGATAATCCATCTATTACTCGCGATGTTTCTGGTGAAGGTGTACAACAAGCTTTATTAAAACTTTTAGAGGGTACTGTAGTTAATGTGCCGCCAAAAGGAGGTCGTAAGCATCCTGATCAAAAATTTATTGAAGTTAATACCGAAAACATTTTATTTATAGCAGGTGGTGCTTTTGATGGTATTGATCGTGTGATATCAAAACGATTAAATATGCAAGCAGTTGGATATAGCGCTTCTATGTCTGATAATGTTGTAGATCAAGATAATTTGTTACAGTATATTATTCCTAAAGATTTAAAAGACTTCGGATTAATTCCTGAAATTATTGGTAGACTTCCCGTGCTTACATATATGGATCCTTTAGATGCAAAAACGTTAAGAGCGATACTAACAGAGCCTAAAAATGCTATTATTAAACAGTATAAGAAACTGTTTGAAATGGATGATATAGATTTTACAATTACCGATGGTGCTTTAGAATTTATTGTGGGTAAAGCTATAGATTATAAACTAGGAGCAAGAGGTTTGCGTTCGCTTTGTGAAGAGATTTTAACAGATGCCATGTTTGAATTACCAAGTAGTGATGAGAAAAAGTTAAATGTAACAAAACTTTACGCTGAAGAGAAATTAACTAAAACAACTTTAAAGAAACTTAAAGCAGTTTCATAAAATGTTAAATAAATAATCATAAGAAACCACGCTAATAG
>JBAQZZ010000060.1:0-5683 GCA_049791475.1 Flavobacteriaceae bacterium
ATGTTGGTTTATACATCTTGTATTGAAAATACAGATGTTAAAGACTCCAGTTATAACATTGATAAAGAAGTATTAAAAGAAACACCTTTAATAAAAAAAATTAAAGATGTAAAACATCAAATTGAAATTCAAGGGAATTTAAGTGATAACGAAGAAAAAGGTCTGATTCTATTATTGAATATTGTAAAAGGAGAAGCTTTTAATCAAGAATTGGTTAATGAAGTTCATAATTATACCTCCCAAACGTCAAAATCTGAATTAACTGAAATGATATCTGAGGTTTTTGAGCAGATTCAAATTCAGGGTAATTTAAATGAAGAGGAAGACAAGGAATTAAAAAAGTTACTTGTTTTAACTAATGATGATGCATTTGATGATCCATATTTTGCTGATATAATTAAGTTTGTCGATATCCCATTTGGTGTAATAGAACAACCACCGGTTTTTCCAGGTTGTGAAGATTTATCAACTGACGAACAAAGAGATTGTATGGCTAAAAATATATCAAATCATGTTAATAGTAACTTTAATATTAAATTAGCTGATAGTTTGAAATTAACTGGAAGACAGAGAATAAACGTCATTTTTAAAATTGATACCGAAGGTAATATTGTTGATGTACGTTCAAGAGCGCCTCACCCAGGTTTGGAAGAAGAAGCCATTAGAGTTATTAAAACGTTACCGAAAATGATTCCAGGAGAGCATAAAGGAAAAAAAGTTAATGTGCCTTATTCGTTGCCTATCATTTTTCAAGTAGCAGAAGATGATAATAATAAAAAAGTAGAAAATTTAGAACAAGATATTTTATTAGATATTCCTTTTGCAGTTGTAGAACAACCACCAGTATTTCCTGGCTGTAAGGATTTATCAGTAAAAGAACAAAAAGATTGTTTTTCAATGAGTATTACGGAATTTGTAAATAAGAACTTTAAAACCAAATTAGCTAACGAATTAAAATTGACAGGAAGACAACGAATTAATGTCATTTTCAAAATTGACACAAATGGAAATGTAGAATATGTTAAAGCAAGAGCACCACATCCAGGTTTAGAGGAAGAAGCCATTAGAGTTATTAAAACGTTACCGAAAATGATTCCAGGAGAGCATAAAGGGAAAAAAGTAAATGTGCCATATAGCTTACCAATAATTTTTCAAGTAGCTGAAAAAAAAGTGAATGATTAGATTTTTAATACTATTTTTATTGATACTATTTAAAACCGAAGCGCAAACTTCGGTTTTAAACATAGCTGATAGTTTGTACGCTAACGGCAATTATTCTAAAGCTATTGCTCAATATCAACTATACAAAAATCAACCTGAAGTATTTAGTAAAATTGCTAGAGCATTTATGGCTATTGGTAATTATGACGAAGCCTTAAAAAACTACGAAGCAAGTATTAATGCTCAACCTGATGATGCCCTAATAAAGTACGAATATGCTAAACTACTTGCGAGTACAAAGAAATATGAGGTAGCACTTAAAAATTTTAAATATTTGATTGATGTAGATGATAAGAATCCTAACTACCATTACGAATTAGGTATGGTTTTAGAAAAACTAAATGATTCTACTGCAATAAATCAGTTTCAATCAGCCTATGATTTAGATGACACCCATCAAAAAGCCATTTATAAAATAGCCAAATACAATCTTCAAAAGCGTAAGCACGAAATAGTAGATAAATATGTAGATAAAGGTTTAGAAACCTATGCAAATAACCTGGAGCTAATCAGCTTAAAAGCTCAAAACCAGTATTGGAAACAAGATTATAGAGAAGCTATAAAATGGTTTGAAAAACTTATTGAGATGGGTGAATCATCTGAGTTTGTTTATGAAAAACTAAGTTTAAGTTACGGGAAGCATTATAATTATGAAAAGGCTTTAGAAAACAGATTAAAAGCATTTAAATTTAATCCTAATGATGCTACAGCAATATATGTCATTGGGACTTATTATTTAGAATTAAATGATTTTGAAAAAGCTGAAGAATATATATCTAAAGCTTTATTGTTTTTAGATAAACCACTACATGCTGAATATGGGAAGTTAGCAACAGTTTTAAATCATCAAAAAAAGTACTCTGAAGCTATTGCAGCATTAAAAACTGCTATTGAAGAAGACCCTACTAATGAATATTCTCATTTTCATTTGGCAATAACCCTTGAAACATATTATGCAGATTATGATGCAAAAATTAAAGTTTATGAAGATTTTAAGGTAAAGTTTCCAAATAGTAAAATGAATCAGTTTGCAGATGCCAAAATATCAAAAATAAAAAAGGAAAAATTCTTAAAAACGGATTAAAAACCAAAAAAATCGTACTTTTCGGGCTTTAGTTCTACTTATGAAGCAAATTTGCGTTTTTATATTAGTTTTAATGCTTGCGTCTTGCGAGTATTTTAATGTAAAAAAAACATCTTCTGAAGCCATTTTAGAAGAAGAACTACAAACTTTTAATTGGAATGATGTTGATGAATACCCAACATTTTCTATTTGTGATTCTTTAACAACCAAGCAAGAAAAAAAGCAATGTTTTGGTACGCATTTAACAAACAAAATATTAAATTTTTTACAAGGTGAAAACATTACTATTACTCAAGATGTAAATGATACCATAACCCTTAAGTTTCAAGTTTCGGAAAAAGGAAAATTATCACTTTTAGACTTTGAAGTTGATTCGTTAACGCTACAAGAAATACCAAATATTAAAGTTTTAATTCGTGAGAGTTTGGTGGCTTTACCACAAGTTTTTCCAGCAATTAAACGGGCACAGCAAGTAAAAACGGAATTCGAATTACCTATAATTATAAACGTACGTTAATCTTATTTTTTAAATTTACGACCTTTCCATTTATAGCTTTTAAAAACAGAAATAAAAGCAACATAACAGCTAAAAAAAGGATAGAGTATAAAAGCAAAAATAAAAGATCTTAAAACCGCTTTTTGGTTGAAAAAAGTAGCCGATTTATAAATTAAAAAGAAGTCTATATTCAATTTTATAAATAAAATATATACTAAAATTTTAATATTAAAACTCCCTATTATTGCTAGTAAAGTAATGATAATTACTGATGCATTCATCAATAAAACGAGTAGGCCTGTAAGTTTACCAAGCCAATTATTATATGCACTAGTTTTTGCTGCCCATCGTATGCGTTGCGAAATTAAATTGGTCCAATTTGGTTGTGATTGCGTTTTAATAATAGCCTGTTCGCATTTTAAATAATGAAGTTGTTTTGGGTAGTTATTTACAATTTTTTCAAGAAGAAAAATATCATCACCACTTGCTATTTCATGGTTTCCTTCAAAGCCGTTTAAAATATCGAATATTGTTTTTTCATAACAAAAATTCGCCCCATTACATAAAAAGGGTTTTTTAATCCCAAAACCACCAATTGTTGCGCCTTGTAAACTAAGTAAATCTAGAATTTGAAATCGATTTAAAAAGGAGTTATTATCATGATAAGTAACAGGGCCAGCAATACACTTAGTATCTGTTTTTTGTATAAATTCATCAAAACTATCTAGCCAATATTTAGGTAGTATGCAATCGGCATCCGTAGTAATAATCCATTCAAATTTTGCTTTGTTTATAGCTGAGGTTATCGCATCTTTTTTTGGGGAATTTGTTTTTCTGTCATTAGATATGACATGTTTGTTAGGTTGAGCGCAGTCGAAACCTATTTGGTTACTATTAATAAACTTTTTAATAATATTAACTGAACTATCCTTAGAATCATCATCAACAAAAATGACTTCAAAAAGTTGTTTTGGGTAGTTTAATGCTTTAAGAGATTTTAATAAAATGGGTAAATTTTCAGCTTCATTTCTAAAAGGAATAATAACTGAAAAACGTGTTTTGGAAGGTAAATCTTCCAAATTAAAATCAAATATTTTATTAAACCCATAAACAAAACAGCCTATTAAAATAAGATACAAAACAGTTATAATGATACTTATAAAAATCATAATTAGTTATCGTTTTTTGGTAAATTGAAATTAAGTACATAATAACTTCCAAATATTCCTGGTAACACAAAATTGAGCAGCCACATAATCGTTGTAATACTTAAAATTACAAGTTCATTTACACCCATAAAAGAAAACAAATATACTGCTACACTTCCTCTTATAATGACGTCAAAAATAAAAATAGATGGAATAATTGAGGCTAATAAATACATAGATGTTATAAAGTACATGGCGTTAAAATAATCGATATCAACTTTAAAAATACTTAGTAAAAAGTAAAATTGGAAAGAAAAAATAAGATAACGAATTAATGAATATATAAATGCTAAAGTTATTTTTCGTCTTGAAAATTTTAAAATAAAATCTTTAATTTTTTGAAATGAAAAACCTTTAATGGTATATCTGCTTTTTCCAAAACCAAAGACTATTAAAGTAGCTCCAGTTAACCCGATTATTACTACTATTGAGAGTTTGTAGTAGTTTATGTTGATGTCATAATTTGAAATCAAAAAACATAAACCAATAACGCCAAAAAAAGTTGTTACTGCCATTTGCAACATATTGCTAATTAAATTTATAAGTAGAATACGTTTTCTCAATGGTGATGCATAATAAATAGCTTTTGCACCATATTCTCCAATTCTGTTTGGAGTAAATAATGAGGCTGTTAAAGCACCTAAACTTTGCTCAAGGGCATTTTTAAATGTTATTTTCTTAATTGCAGATACTAAAGTTCTCCATTTTAGAATTTCAAAAAACCAGTTAGAAATGCTTAAAAAGAGTAGAAAAAGTATGTTTTTTAATGAAAAAACGTTGTTTTTTATCGAAAATTCAATAAATTCAGAAAATACTAATGTGTTGTTATTAGCCAATCTATAATAAATAAAATAAAAAGCGCCAACTACAATGCTTAATTTAATAAGTACAAAAAAGAATTGTTTAGTTTTGTAAGAAAGTTGGTAACGCATATTAATTGCAAATTAAATCAATATTACGGTATGACCTCAATTTTTAAGATTAATAAGACTATTTGGTTAATTTCGCTGGTGTTTTCTTCCTGTTTATTAGGGTTTTCACAGGGCGATACAAGTACTATAAAAGCGCAATTTGCTTTGGGGGTTAATAGTCCATCATCAAGTGGATTTGTTGATGATTTTGAATCTAATTCAATAAACTTTCCAAGTATCAATTTAGGTTTGCAATACATGTTTAAACCTATGTTAGGAGCAAAACTAGATTTTGGATTTAACCGATTTTCAGATACTGGAAATTCACCTGAATTTAAAGTAAACTATACAAGGTTTAATGCGCAATTGGTTTATAACTTATCCAATATTATTCCTTCAAATCGTATAGGCACATTTATTCACGCAGGTCCTGGTATATCAATGATTAGCCCATTGGGCAATTATGGAGAAAACAATGTGTCGTTTTTAAATGCTATGGGAGGCATTGAGTTTCATTATGGTGTTTCAGATAAACTTTCGGTCTATTTAGATACCTCATATATTTTAGGTTTTGCTAAAGATTTTGATCCTACTTTAGACGGGTTTGGTTCATTTAATGGAAACCTTTTAACGGTAACTATTGGGGCATCTATATCGCTTAGTGGTTGTTATTATTGTGGAGATTGATGAAGGAAAGAATTATATTAGGTATTGATCCTGGAACAACCATTATGGGTTTTGGACTCATAAAAGTTACTGGTAA
>JBAQZZ010000061.1:0-8223 GCA_049791475.1 Flavobacteriaceae bacterium
GCAATTCAAAGTCGGTATCAATTGTGACGTCTTTTACGTAAACTTTAGTCGCTTCGTCTTCATCGTAAAGCTCTTTAAACTCATTTTCTTTGAGTTCTTCAATGGCTTCATTTAATATTTTTTGATACGTATCAAAACCAATTTCATTAATAAATCCGCTTTGTTCACCACCCAATAAATCGCCAGCACCACGAATTTCTAAATCTTTCATGGCGATATTAAAACCACTTCCTAATTCGGTGAATTGTTCTAAAGCGGTGATACGTTTTCTAGCATCATCTGTCATTGCAGAATATTCGGGTGTAATAAAATAACAGAATGCTTTTTTATTACTTCGACCAACTCGCCCTCGCATTTGGTGTAAATCGCTCAATCCAAAATTATTGGCATTATTGATAAAAATCGTATTAGCATTCGAGACATCTAATCCACTTTCCACGATAGTTGTACTCACCAAAACATCAAAAGCACCATCCATAAATGCCAGCATAAGTTGCTCTAGTTTTTTACCTTCCATTTGCCCGTGACCAATACCAATTTTAGCATCGGGAACTAAACGTTGAATCATTCCTGCAACTTCCTTGATGTTTTCAATACGATTATGAATGAAAAATATTTGTCCGCCACGTTCAATTTCATAACTCACAGCATCGCGAATGGTTTCTTCACTAAACCGAATAACATGACTTTCAATAGGATAACGATTTGGCGGCGGCGTGGTAATGACCGATAAATCGCGAGCCGCCATTAAACTAAATTGTAGTGTTCTAGGAATTGGAGTTGCAGTTAAAGTAAGAACATCCACATTATCTTTTAAAGTCTTTAATTTTTCCTTTACGGCTACTCCGAATTTTTGCTCTTCATCAACTATTAAAAGTCCTAAATCTTTAAATTTTACTTTTTTATTGACGAGCTGATGCGTACCGATTATAATATCGACTTTTCCTTGTTCTAAACCTTCCAAAGTTTCGCGTTTTTCTTTAGCGGTTCTGAATCTATTTAGATAATCTACAGTTACTGGAAATTCTTTTAAGCGCTCTTTGAAGGTTCGAGAATGTTGGTAAGCCAAAATAGTTGTTGGCACCAAAATAGCCACTTGTTTCCCGTTATCAACCGCCTTAAAAGCAGCACGAATAGCGACTTCAGTTTTGCCAAACCCAACATCGCCACAAATTAATCTGTCCATTGGGCGTTCGCTTTCCATATCGGCTTTAATATCAGCAGTTGCGGTACTTTGATCAGGTGTGTCTTCGTAAATAAAAGACGCTTCCAACTCGTGTTGCATGTAGCTATCTGGGTTGTATTGATAGCCTTTTTCAGTTTTACGTTTGGCGTAAAGTTTTATTAAGTTAAAAGCAACATGTTTTACACGGGTTTTAGTTTTTTCTTTTAAGGTTTTCCATGCGTTACTACCAAGCTTATAAATTTTTGGTGGCTTCCCATCTTTACCATTAAACTTAGTGATTTTATGAAGCGAATGAATACTTAAATACAACACATCACGCTCGCCATAAACCAATTTTATAGCTTCTTGTTTCTTCCCTTCAACATCTATTTTTTGAAGTCCGCCGAAACGCCCAATCCCATGATCTATATGCGTTACATAATCGCCAATATCTAAATTTGTAAGTTCCTTTAAACTTATAGACTGCTTTTTTGCATAACCATTTTTGATATTAAACTTATGGTAGCGCTCAAATATTTGATGATCTGTGTAACAAACTATTTTATTATCATGGTCTATAAATCCCTGATGTAACGACAGAATAATGGTTGTATATTGTTTGACATCTAAATGCGCGTCATCAAAAATATCATGAAATCGTTTGGCTTGTTGTTCGCTTATGCAAGCAATATAATTGGTAAAACCATTGTCGTTATTTTTATTTAAATCTTCAATTAATAAATTGAATTGTTTGTTGAATGATGGTTGTGGTGTGGTGTTGAATACAATTTCTGTTACGTCATTGCGAGGAGTTTGCGACGAAGCAATCTCATTCGATGAAGCAGATTGCTTCTTTTCACTTGCAATGACGTTATTTTTAAAAACAGCAGAAGTACCAAATTCAATAATTGAAAAATCGAGTAATTGCTTTTTTAATACTGTTGAATTACAAAAAAGTTCATGAGGCTCTGCATGTTTAATACCACTCGAGAGCGATTTAAAAGCGTCTTCAGCTTTACTATAAAAGTCATCAATTCTTGAAAAGAATAAATCGGCATTCTTAAAACAAACCACTGTTTTTTGTGCTATATATTTTAAAAAACTCTGCCTGCTTTCTTGCAATAGTTTATTAGCGACATTAGGAATAATATTGATTTTTTTAATCTGCTCTGTTGATAATTGCGTTTCTACATCAAACGTTCTGATACTATCTACTTCATCACCAAAAAACTCAATACGATAAGGTTCATCGTGCGAAAACGAAAATACATCTACAATTCCTCCGCGTACTGAAAACTCGCCGGGTTCAGTTACAAAATCAACCCGTTTAAATTGATATTCAAATAAGACTTCGTTTATAAAATCGATAGATAAATTATCATTTACCGACACTTTTAACGTATGGCGTTCTAACTCTTTTCTAGTAACTACTTGTTCAAAAAGCGCATCAGGATAAGTAACAATAATAGCTGGTTTTTTCTGCGAATTTATGCGGTTTAAAACCTCGGCGCGTAATAACACATTGGCGTTATCGGTTTCTTCAATTTGGTATGGCCTGCGATAACTACCAGGATAAAACAACACATCTTTATCGCTTAAAAGTTGTTCTAAATCGTTTAGGTAAAAAGCGGCTTCTTCTTTATCGTTAAAAACTAATAAAAAAGGCTTTTCAGCTTGCTTAAAAATACTAGAAATTATAAACGAAAAAGAAGATCCTACAAGGCCTTTTAAATGTACTTTAGTTTCGTTTTGGGCAATAATATTTTGCAGATTTTGCTTTTGCAAAGTCTGTAAATAGGTTTGCGAGAGATTCGTTTTACTCACGTAATTATTCCATTTTTCGAGTGCAAAGATAGGGTTTCATATTATTTTAAAAATGATTTTACATAAAATTAAAAAGACTTACAAATTGAACTCGTTTTTACGTTAGGGATTGAGGCATTTTTTGAAGCTCCTCGTAGCGAGTCCTTCGACTGCGCTCAGGATAAACTTTACCGAAAGCCCGACCCTTGGGTAACGCCCAAATAATTAAGATTTCAATTTAAAATCTTAAAAAAAATATGTAGGTTTGTAGCACTAAAAAAGAAATATATATGTCGTTTTCAGATTTATTTGATAGTGGGTTTAAAAAGCGTAATGAAAGTCATTTTGCTTCAATTGTTCGTGTAGCGATGGCCGATGGTGTAATTACTGATGATGAAAAGCTGTTCTTGGACAGATTAGCGCAAAGGTTAGAGATTGGTGAAAATGATTATAAATCTATTTTAAAAAATTACCAATCGCACCCTATAAACCCACCTGTATCTTACGATATGCGGCTAGAGCGTTTGTATGATTTAGTGCGAATGATACATGTTGATACTATTAAAGGAGATCCTGAAATGTTGCTTTTAAAGAAAATTTCTGTAGGTCTTGGGTTTCATGCTGTAAACGTAAAATACATAATTGATAAGGCTTTAACACTAGTTGATAACGGTGTGGACTTGGATACTTTTGTGGACCAAATAAAGAATATGAATAGATAAAAATATTAAAAATCTATACTATTTAAAGAGGTCGCCTATAAATTACTTTTTAGACGACCTCTTTTTAATTTTTAAATATTTTTTTTTTACTAGTTAGAGGCCATTAAAGCGAAAAACTTGTCAATATTTGGAAGAATTACAATACGTGTTCTTCTATTTCTTGCTCTATTGTCAGAGGTTGTATTATCAGTAAGGGGTTGAAAACTACTTCTGCCAGCTGCAATAAGTTTTTCTGGTGCTACTTTATATTGATTTTGAAGTTTTCTAACAACTGAAGTTGCTCTTAGAACACTTAAATCCCAGTTATCAGCTAGTTTTTCAGTACTAATAGTTCTAGAATCTGTATGGCCTTCAACCATAACATCTAAACTAGGTTCAGAATTTATAACATCAGCTAGTTTTTGTAAAACAGCATTTGCTTTTGAGCTAACGACGTAGCTACCGCTATTAAATAACATTTTGTCTGAAATTGAAATCATAACAACCGTTTCGTTTATGTTTACAGAAAAGTCATCATCTTCGTTAAAATTACTATCATTTATAGTTTTTTCTAAGTTGTAAGCTACTGCTAAATTCATAGAATCTTTCAGCGTTTTTGCTTGACTTAGTTTATTGGCATCAATATTTTTTAGAGTTTCGCGCATTTTCATTTTAGCATTATTTGAAATAACGCCACCATTTTCAATAACATCTATTTTAGAGTTATTTTCTTGTGTTAGTACATCAACATCTTCTTTTAAAGACGTTACTTTAGAATTGTACTCATCTACACGTTCTTGAATTTTAGCGAATTTAGACTCTAAATCTTCTTTTTCGACTCTGGTTTTTGTCAATTCACTTTTAATTTCTCCATTTTCCTGTTGTAAGGCAACATATTTCTTTTTTGAAACACATGAAAAAACAAGGGCTAACAATAATAAGATTGAAATTTTCTTCATAATTAAATATTAAGGTTTTAAAGGATTTACGTAATGAAGTCCGTTTTAGATGCCTAAACATTTAATTAATTTGTGCGATGTCTTAGGTTTGTGTGATAATTAAGGGATATTTAGAATATCTGTTCCCAAATATTTATCATCTTTATTGTAGTACCAAGCCCTTATTTTTGGCATTTTAATGGTGTTAATTTTAGCTTCCTTAGTTAGCAAAATATACTCACCACTATCTGGTTTTACTTCACCATTTTCATACGTCTTAAAAAATTGATAGATCTCCATGGCGTAAGTAGTTGGGTTAAAATAAAAATACCAAACATCACTACCCACGGACGCATCGTAATTTACTTTTAAAGTTAAATAATCTTTTCCTTTAAAAGTTTTATGTTCAACGGAATTACTAATTATGGTTCCAGGGTCTTTCAGTTTCATTGGTAAACCATATAAATACGTGTAGTAATTTTTATAAAGTTCTGCCATTTCACAATGTGTACGTTTTGGTTTATTGATTTGTTTAGCAATTCGCAACGAATCTTTTTTAGAAATTATGCAGTCCTTTTTGTTGAGGGTGTAAGTCGTGGTAACAGAATCTCGTTTACTTATTAAGTTAAAAAATTCTTTAGGAATATTAATATGAATATCGCTTTCTCGATTCGCACTATTGGGCGTTTCCATGGTAACAAATAATTTACCATTAAATGTGTTCCAGCTCCCATTAGGATCATGATACTTTATAGATTTTTCTAAAAGTTCTAAACCAGTTAAATTTTGACTAAAAGAACTTATAGTTACCAGAAGTGTAAAAAGACAAATGAATTTTTTCATAAAAAAAGGAATTATTCTACGAATGTAATATATAGAATTGAATTTAAAATTTAAGCCAATTAAGAGGTGGTTTTTAGTTTTGAAATATTTTATTCGAAATAAATTCAAGCTATTTAATTTTGAATTATAATAGTTTATTATATCTTAATCTACTATTTGTATAGAATTTTAAAATTTTCGCATATGATTAGAAGGTCTTTTTTCTTAGGACTTTTAATAGTTCTTGGTGGTTTACTTTATTTAAATCCAAATTTTAAAACTATTTCAGCTGGCGTTGCTATTTTACTTTTTGGTATGGTCATGTTAGAAGAAGGCTTTAAGGTTTTTACTAAAGGCCCTCTGCAAAATATCTTAAAAAAAGCCACTAATAAACTTTATAAAAGTATTGCTGCAGGTGCTTTTGTAACCGCATTAATACAATCTAGTTCTTTAGTTTCGGTTATTACTATTTCTTTTATAAGTGCAGGATTAATTTCTTTGGGTGGTGGTTTGGGGTTAATTTTTGGAGCAAATATTGGAACTACTACTACTGCTTGGTTAGTTGCAGGTTTCGGACTTAAAATAAAAATATCAGCCTTAGCAATGCCAATGCTTGTTTTTGGAGTAGTTTTTTCTTTTCAAAAAAAAGCATCATTCAAAGGTATTGGTAATGTTTTAGCAGGACTAGGTTTTTTCTTCCTTGGTATTTATTACATGAAGGAAGGATTTGATGTTTTTAAAGATTACATCGATTTATCTCAATATGCCGTTTCAGGATTTTTAGGCGTTATCATTTATACGGGATTAGGGATAATTATTACTACAATTTTACAATCAAGTAGTGCAACTTTAGCTTTAATTTTAACGGCATTAGGCGCAGGGCAAATAGAATATGAAAATGCACTAGCTTTGGCAATTGGAGCAAATGTTGGTACAACCATAACAGCTATTTTAGGTGCTTTAAGTTCTAATAGTGCTGGAAAAAGATTGGCGGCTGCTCATTTTATCTTTAATGTTACCACAGGTTTAGTAGCGATAGCTTTTATATTTCCGTTGGCAAGATTAGTGAATACCCTTTCAGAAATACTAAATATTGCAGCAACAAATTATACTTTGAAATTAGCTTTATTTCATACTATATTCAACGTTATAGGTGTTGTTTTAATGATTCCTTTTATAAAAACATTAGAGCGTTTTTTAATGCGCTTCTTTAAAGAAAATTTAAATAAAGATGTAGATGAACCAAAATATCTTACTCCTTCAGTATTAGCGTTTCCTGCATCAGTTATTACAGCTTTGGTTAACGAATCTAAGTATTTATACAAGAAAAGCATATTTGAAATTGTTGCACACGCTTTAAACATTCACAGAGAAGATATAAAGTCTGATGAAAGACTAAAAACAATTATTAAGAATTCTAAAACTGATTTTAAGACAGATATTGAAGACTTATATTATACTAAAGTTAAAACTATTTATGGTGAGATTATAAAATATGCGTCAACAGCTCAAAGTAATTTAAAACTGAATAACAAACAAATAAAGACGATAACAGATATAAAGATTGCCAATAGAAAAATGGTGGAAATAATTAAAGATGCAAGAGAGCTAAATAAAAATATAGTTTTAGTTTTAAATTCTGATAATAAATTTTTGCAAAATGAATATGATGGCTACAGAAAAAAACTCACTAAAGTTTTAAGAACTATTTATTTATTTAGAACAGAAGATGATATAAATAAATATGCTTTAAAATTAAAAAATTTAAAAGAAGAAGCGAAAGCAAACGTTAGGCAAAGCAATAAATCTATAGATAAATTAATAAGGAAAAATTTAATTAATGCAGAAATGGCCTCATCATTGTTTAATGATTATACCAATGTAAATGATATGATTAAAAAATTAATTGATATTGCGGAATTATTATATAGTAAAAAAGATTCATTACTTGAAGATAATGGTGTAAGTTAAAAAGCACTTAATAGGATTGGCTATTAAGTGCTTTTTAGACGTTTTTTATTCTTCTTCTCCTTTTTCTGGTTTTTCTTCTTTTTTTGCTCCAATAATAGGGTCTATAACATCTATGGTTGCAGGTTCTACATCGCTGTCATGCGCATTGTCATATTCTTCTAAAAGATTCATAGTCGCAGTCAATAAGTCCTTAGTTTCTAATAGCACACCAAAATAAAGTGTTGTATTCTTTGGGCTCGATTCTTCAGTACGTGTGCGTTCTACTTGTTTTTGTATTTTTTCCGTAACTAAATCGAAAACTTCTTTTTTGTTATTTAAAATAATTCCAATTTCTTCAAAAGAACCAGAATCAAAGGCCTCTTTTGTTTTGCTAAAAAGTTTTTCTAAAACGTCATCAATTTCTTTTAATTCTTTAATTTGAGTAAATTTCAGTTTCTTATGATTGTTGTTTACATGTTTGTAACTTACCTTAGTAATGTACTCTAAAGATTGCGTCATGTCTTGAAGATAACCCAAAATATTGATATAAAAGTTACTCGCAGAAACGCTAGGTTCTTCTAAATTCTTTATAAAATAGAAGATGTTATCTTTTAAATCGTCAATTTCGTTTGAAAGTTTTTCAATATTTTTTTGATTCTTTTTAAGCAGTTTTAAGTTATGGGTAGCCAAACCGTTTACTGAACTTGTGTAAATTTTGTTACCACGTTTAATAACGCTAGCAATATTACTAGCGCTCTCAATAATAACACCCTGTATAGAACTACTCTCAGCTTTTTGTAAACTGTCTTCTTCTTTTTGTTCTTTGGATTGCTTTCTATGACTT
>JBAQZZ010000062.1:0-2860 GCA_049791475.1 Flavobacteriaceae bacterium
TGTGTTGTTGGCTCTATATTTTCAATAATTGTGTTGTCATCGTCTTTACTGCAATTAAAAAGGCTTAGTGTTAGTGAAAAAATAAATAGGCTTTTCAATAAATGCGTACTTACAAAATACCTATTGATTTTTTGTTGTTTACCGAAAAGGTTATAAAAGCTAGAGTTTTTATTTGAAAATTTCATGTGTTACGGATTTATAAATTCAACTATTTCTGTGCTATTATGGTTATCAATATTTATTCTTAGTCTTTTTGAAACAGCATTTGATGTATTTACGCCACTAAAATTTCTCACAAAAAAATAAAAGTTAACACGTACTGCTTCTCCGAGGGCTTCAAAATTCCCTACTAAAATATTCCCTGTTAGTGGGTTATTAATATTTCCTTGCCATTCAATTATCTTGCTTGGAGGACTGTCTCTAATCGTCCAAGGGCTGTTTATTGCTGATCCAAATTCTATGTAATTACTTGGTGGTATTTGCCATTGTATGGTTTTAACTCCACCGTCATCACTTCCTGTATAGATAAAATTATAGCTTGTACCATTTTTTAGATTTAGCAAGATGCTTTCATAATCGTCATCTTGGTCAAACGTATAATCAAAGCTGTCACCCGTAATTCTAAAAGTAAATTGGGGAGGTGTTCCGTCTGTTTCTGGTATTTCGGTTTCACAACTTTGTACTACAATTAGCAATAGTGCGATTAATGGATAGATTAAATTTTTCATTATATCTATTTTTTTATAATTCAATGAGTTCTGTATTGTGGTCTCCTATAAAAATGGTCAGCTCTTTTGACACACTGTTAGAACTGCCGGATTCGCCACCAAAATCTGATACCGTGAATCTAAAAGCTGCACCTGTAAAATCATCAACGCTTTTAGCTTCAAAGGTTCCGGGTAGGATGTTTCCAGTTAAGGGATTGTTAGGGTCACCATTCCATTTGATGATTCTGCTTAAGCCCGAAACATTGTCTTGCCAACTGTCAGGTATGGCAGAATCAAACTCTATATAATCACTAATAGGTAATTGCCATTGTATGAGTTTAACACCACCTTCATCGCTTCCTGTATAGATAAAATTATAGCTTGTACCATTTTTTAGATTAAGCTGTCTGTTGCTATAATCTTCATCTTGATTAAATACATACTCAAAGCCATCACCTGTAATTCTAAATGTAAATTGGGGAGGTGTGGTGTCTGTTCTTGGTATGTCGGTTTCACAACTTTGGGTTATAAATAGTAATAGAATGATTAGTGGATATATTAAATTTTTCATGGTCTATTTTTTAAATATTTAATTGCTTTTCTATTTTCGAAGACTCCCATTCAGTCTTCTGTAATACTCCATATTTTTCCGGTAGTAGTCTCAAAACCAACGTAACCTCCAAATACCCAAATAGCGTCATTGTAAAGTAAGGTTGTATGTGCTACTATAGGCTCTATAGGGTTTAAACCGGCATATTTTGTCCAGTCTTGTAAATTTTCAGAATAATAAATAGCATTGGTGTAAGCCGCAGCATTGGTGCGTCCTCCAATAATCCAAACTTTATTGTTATAAACTGTTGCTGTATGGCCATTTATTCCAGGAAATACAGAAGCGTTATTGGTTATTAAAGTCCAGTTACTTCCATTGGTGCTGGTCCATATTTCGTTAAGTTTTGTGCCAGCGATATTTTCACCACCAATAACATACATAGCGCCATTAAAAACAACCGCTTTCTGGCTTACTCGTGCCGAAAAGGCATTGGTAGTTTCCTCCGTCCAGTTTTCACCATCTGGAGAAGACCATACTTTTGTGTTTCCAGTGTCAGGATCTGCAGCAATCACATACATTTTGCCATTAAATACTACTGTGTTATGGAAAGCAACGTTGCCAAATGGGGCAGTTAAAAATGGATTTATCCATGCAGTTCCATCTGAAGAGTACCAAATATCACCTAGCCAATCGCCAGCATTATTTTCGCCGCCTATCAACCAAAGTTTGCCGTTAAATGTTGTTAAGGTATGTCCGCATCGCTCTCCTACTATATTGTTAGCAACAGAAACCCAAGCCACACCATTTGCACTGTTCCATACATCGCTATTAAAATCAGGACTAGAATAACTATTCTCACCACCAACAGACCATACTTTACCATTATATAATGCCATGGCATTACAGGCAAAATCGCCCATTTGGTCTTGAGCGGTTTCTAGGGTAATGGTTAATGTAAGCGGCGTAGTTGGATCATTTGAAGTGTTATTGTCATCAGAGCATGATATAGAAAATACCATTATGGCAATAATTAATAGGTTTGTTTTTATTGTTTTCATCATTCTATTTATTAAAGGTTGTTTTTTTTATCACTTTGTTTTTATAAACTATTTTTAAAATGTATCTGCCTTTATCTAAATGGTTCACATTTAGGTAAATTTTGTGTTTAGGGAAGTGGTCTAATTTACCTTCAAAGGTTTTTTTCTTTTTAACCATTTTACCTTTTTATTTCAGCAGGCTATTTAATGACTTTAGGTTTAACGTTATTTAAAAAATCAATACCTAATTTAAAACTCGCTGGTTATAACGAGGTTTTTGTATGGTGCTATTAATTAAGATGTTGTAAATGTAAAATGTAGAAAATGAGAACGTTATAACACATGTAACAAATGTTGTAACTGATGTAACATTGTGAAAAAAGGAAGTTTTCCCTATGTGGAATTTAATTAAGAGTGTTGTTTGGAATACTCAGTAGGCGTGCAGTTATAGGCTTCTTTAAAGCACTTTGTAAAGTAAGAATGATCATTAAAACCAACGGTATATCCCACTTGTGAAATATTGATATCAGATTTTTTAAGTAATTGCGCTGCCAGTTTTAAGCGTT
>JBAQZZ010000063.1:0-16357 GCA_049791475.1 Flavobacteriaceae bacterium
AAAATTACGTAGGTATAAGTGATGTCTTTCATCCAACTTACAGGTGTGGCTCCAATCATTAAATCACGTAACGTACCACCTCCTACTGCCGTAACAAATGCAATGATTAATATGCCGAATAAATCCATTTTTTTGTTAATAGCAACTAATACGCCAGAAATAGCAAAAGCGATGGTTCCTAAAATATCTATAGTATAAAACATAATTTTAATTGATTTAAAGGATTCTGATGAAAAATCGAGATTGGTACTTTACTCACATGTTTTGAGTATAATAATTATAATCTTTTAAAATCACATCAATAAACTCGATATCGGTTTTCTGTTTAATCTCCTTGATTTCAACAACTTCAATTAATTTTTGTCTCAATTTTATAAGAGTTTGATAATCTTTCGAAGCTCTGGCAGTAGTGAAAGTATCTTTTATAATTCGGGCATCGTTATCAGATAATTTAATAACATTTGGATACGTTGGTTTATAATCTTCCTTTAAATTTTCTAAAATGGTGTGACTAATATTTACTTTATTTTTAAGAGCAATAACCGATGTTCCTGCAGTCATATCACCTAATCTCTGGTTTTTACTACTGGTTATTATCGCTATTAATGCTACAACTCCAGACATCATATTTAAATCTACAATTCTGAAAAACCATCGAATTAAAAAATCTGCTAATGATGCTTGATACCCATCAATTTTCACCACTTTTATTTTTAAAATACGTTTTCCTGGAGTTTGTCCATCCAGTAAGGTTTCAAAAATTAAAGTATATAAAACTACAGGTAAATAAAAGGAAATATAAATAGCAATTTTCGACCAATTATCCATATCAGCAATAAGCGCATCAACCCTAAATAAATTAAATACCAATTGATAAACTACAATGATGTATGCTATTTTAATAATCCAATCTATGCCATAAGCCAAAATACGCTCGCCAACACTTGCTGCTGTAAAATTTATATTTACATTTTGAGTAGTATTTATTTGTAACTCTACCATGAATTGTTTTAATTTGATAATAGATGAGAGAAGTTGCTTTTATTAAACAAAACAAAGAAAAATGGCTAGATTTTGAAAAGGCTATTTTTGGTAAAACCTTAAAAAATCCAGACGAATTAGCTTCTCTTTATATTCATTTGGTAAACGATCTCTCTTATGCGCAAACCTATTATCCCAAAAGTAAAACAATTCTTTATTTAAACAACTTAGCAGCTAAAGCTTTTCAAAAAATTTATAAAACAAAACGTGAGGATACCAATCGCTTTGTACATTTCTGGAAAATTGAGGTGCCTTTAATTGTTTATGAATACAGACGCTATGTACTTTATGCATTTATCATTTTTTTAAGTTTCGTGGGTATTGGTGTATTATCGGCAGCTTATGATGATACTTTTGTACGCCTTATTTTAAGCGATCAATACGTAAACATGACCCTAGAAAACATTGAAAAAGGCGATCCTGTTGCTGTTTACAAAAGTGGAAGTAATTGGGGTAGTTTTATTGGTATTACACTTAACAATTTATACGTTGGTATATTGTCATTTATTTACGGTGTTTTTGGTGGTATTGGTACGGGTTATATTTTATTAAGAAATGGTATTATGCTTGGCGCATTTCAATTTATGTTTCAAAAACACGATGTGCTTTGGGAAAGCGTTAGAGGTATTTGGATTCATGGTGCTATGGAAATTTTTGCTATTGTTATTGAAGGTGCTGCAGGCTTAATTTTAGGAGCCAGTATATTATTTCCGAAAACATTTTCTAGAATCACCTCTTTTAAAATGGGTATGAAAAACGGCGTTAAAATTTTAATTAGCACATTCCCTTTTACAGTTGCTGCTGGTTTTCTAGAAGGTTTTGTAACGCGTTATTCTAATATTATGCCCAATTGGCTATCGGTTGGTATTATTTTAATCACACTCAGCATCATTTCATTTTACTACTTAATTTACCCCTTTATACTGAACAAAAAGCTTAAAAAATTACATGGAATTATATAAATCTAGAGGTTTTAGCGAATATTTTCAAGATACCTTTTTGTTTTTAAAGCAAAACGGAAAACACTTTTTTGCGGCCTATTTTATCGTGAATGGAATTTTTCTGCTCATTTTAGCAATAATTGGTTATTTCTTCACAAAGTTTTATACCGAATTTATTTTTGGCGGACTATTAGAGGGCAACAACAGCACAACAATATTAGACCAATACATGAATGAAAACTTAGGGTTATTCCTAATTATGCTATTCGTTTTTATCATAGTCGCTTTAATTGCAGGTGTTGTATCGTATGCTTTTCCTGCTATTTATTTAAAACTATATGTCGAAAAAGAAGGCTCAAACTTTAATACCAAAGACATTATAAACACTTATAAATCTAATATTGGTAGACTATTCATTTTTGTAGTTTGTGGTATTATAATTGCCATTCCGTTACTATTCGTTTTTGTTATAAGTGGCTTTATTTTAATGATTACCATAATTGGTATTTTAGCATTACCCTTATTACTGGCAGCATTCATGCTGTTTTATAATATGACTTTAATGGAATATCTGGAAAACAAAAAAGACATTTGGACTAGCTTTGGATATTCTTGGAAATTATTAACCTCAAAATTTTGGGCAGCAATAGGTTGTGTAGGCTTGTTTTACGTCATGAGTTACATTATTCAAAATATTATCACCCTAATTCCGTATATGTTTGGTATGGCTAGTATTTTTACGAATATTGAAAATACAAATCAAGAAGATATTGGTAATACCATGGTGATTGTTATGCTTCTCGTGTTCTTTTTATCCTTTCTTTTAGGAGCTATTTTAGGAAACATTGTTCAACTTAATCAAGGCATTGTTTTTTATAGTTTAAAAGAGCAAAACGAAAATATTAATACCAAAAGTATTATTGACCAAATAGGATCTGGTGAGTAAAAGCAATTGGTTACATATCGTTTTTTTATGCATTGGTTTATTCATTTATTCTGAAGCTTCAGCATCTATAACCTTCAATACTTACAACGTTGTTTTAGTTGAAAGTGACAGTTTACTAATTGATACATCTTCCATTGATAAACGTCATTTTGGTAATTTAAAAGAGCAATATACAGGTGAAGATTATATCTATGAAAGAACTATTGAAAGTTCTGGCTGGTGGACGCGTTTTAAGCAATGGCTAAACGATTGGTTTAAAGATTTATTTAATATAAAAAGTCAAGGTCAATCTTCCAACATAACAGATATTGCTATAAAAATTGCTGGAGTTATTATTTTCCTTTTAGTTATTTACTTCATTTTTAAAGCAGTTATGAATGATGAAGGGTCTTGGGTTTTTGGTAAATCTTCAGATAAAAATATTATTCCTGTTACAGACATTGAAGCTAATATTCAGTCTACAGATTTTAAAACACTTATCGCTTCCGCGGAAAGCGAAAACAACTATCGTTTAGCCATTCGTTATTATTATTTGTGGCTTTTAAAGGGTTTAACAAATTCTGAAATTATAGAATACGATGTTGAAAAAACAAATAGCGATTACCAAAATGAGATTGCTTCAAACGATATAAAAAACAAATTTAGCTATACCTCATACTTATATAATTACATCTGGTATGGTGAATTTGATGTGGATGAAACGCAATTTAAAAAAGCAAAAAATGCTTTTATTAACTTTTTAAAAGAGATAAAAGCATGAACAAAACCATAAAAATATACATCATTTTATTAATCCTGATTTTTATAGGCGCAGCTGCCATTGAATTTTCTAAACCGAAACCTATAAACTGGTCGCAAACGTATAATGAAAATCATAAAATTCCTTATGGAACCTTTATATTATATGACCAATTAAAAACACTTTTCCCTGAAAGTGACCTAAAAAATATACGAACTACGCCTTATGAATATTTTGATGAATTTTATAATTGGGAAGACAGCACGTATAATACTTCTGGTACATACTTATTAATTAACGATTATTCTGGCTTAGACGATGTTTCTGCAAAAGAACTATTAGATTTTACAGAACATGGTAATGATGTATTTATGGCAACCAATTATCCGCCACAAAAAATACTAGACACATTACTAATTGACATAAAAAACGATTATAGTTTTAAAGGGAAAGGTGAATTTAGTTTTGCAAATCGAGCGTTTAAAAACGATTCTATTACCATTGAAAAAGGTTTGGGAAATTACTATTTTTCTGAATTAGACTCTATAAACACAACTGTTTTAGGATATCAGAAATTTGATTCCATTCCACGTGTTAATTTTGTAAAAGTAAAATATGGCAAAGGCCATTTCTTTTTTCACCTGCAACCCGTAGCGTTTACAAATTACCATTTGCTAAAAAAGGATAATAAAAAATATGCCGAAGCGGCATTATCGTATATTAAAAATGACACTATTCATTTTGATTCCAGAAATAAAATTGGTGAAGATTTAGGAAATTCACCGCTTCGTTTTATCCTTAAAACGCCTCCTTTGCGTTGGGCTTGGTTTTTAGGGTTACTTACCTTAATTTGCTTTATTATTTTTAACGCAAAACGTAAACAGCGTATAGTAAAAGTTATTAAACCTAACGAAAATACAACGGTTGCATTCACTAAAACTATAGGTAATTTGTATTATAAAACTAAAGATCATAATACTATTATCGATAAAAAAATAACCTATTTTTTAGAAGATTTAAGGCGCACTTTTTACATAGATACACAACTTTTAGATGATAAGTTTATTAAGAATTTAAGTTTGAAAGCGAATAAAAATCAAGATACTATTAAACGATTAATTAATTTAATTTTACAATTGAAAGCAAAACGGAATTGCGAAGAAGCCGATTTATTAAGATTGAACAAAGGCATTGAAGCTTTTTATACCAAATAATTATGGACGAAATAAACAACGAGCAAGACAATAACTTAAATACCAATAATGACCAGCAAGACTTTGAAAACACACTTGATGGAAATAAAGATACAAATCAAGAAAACTTAGATTTTAAAAATCGGATTGATTTGAGTGAACTTACAGAGGGTATTGCCCTTATTAAAAATGAAATTAGTAAAGTCATTGTTGGGCAAAAAGGTATGATTGATATGCTTATCGCCTCTATTTTAGCCAATGGGCATTCACTTATTGAGGGTGTTCCTGGAGTTGCAAAAACGATTTCAGCAAAATTGTTGGCAAAATCTTTAGATGTTGGTTTTAGTAGAATTCAGTTTACGCCAGATTTGATGCCTAGTGATATTTTAGGAACTTCAGTTTTCGATATGAAATCCTCTGAATTTGAATTTAAAAAAGGGCCTATTTTCTCGAATATGATTTTAATTGATGAAATAAATCGTGCACCAGCAAAAACGCAAGCCGCATTATTTGAAGTTATGGAAGAACGCCAAATAACTATCGATGGAAATAAATACATCATGGATTTACCATTCATAGTTTTAGCAACCCAAAACCCTATAGAACAGGAAGGCACGTATCGTTTACCAGAAGCACAATTAGATCGTTTTCTTTTTAAAATAGATATTGATTATCCAAATTTAGATGAAGAAATAGAAATTATAAATCGTGAACAAGCGTTGCAGGGCGCCATAAAAACTGATAAAATAACGGCGCATTTAAGCAAAGAGCAGATTTCTAAATTTCAAAGTTTAGTAAATCAAATTATTATAGAATCACATTTAGTAAAATACATTGCTGATATCATAGTAAATACGAGAAGTAACCCATTTTTATATTTAGGCGCTTCACCAAGAGCCTCAATTGCTATATTAAAATCCAGTAAAGCTTTTGCTGCAATGAACGGACGTGACTTTGTAACACCTGAAGATATTAAACAAGCAGCCATTCCTGTTTTACAACATCGGGTTATTGTAACTCCAGAACGCGAAATGGAAGGCGTAACCACAAAACAAATTATAAAACAAATTATTGAGGCTGTTGAAATACCAAGATAGATTTTAGGCCTTAGGTCTTGGTAAAAAAAAACACTTTTAACTTTTAACTTTTAACTTTTAACTAAAATAGTGAAACGCTTAAAACCATTTTACATACAAAACCGCTTCTTCTATGCATGCATTACCATTATGGTTTTGTTTATAATTAGTTTTGTGTTGCCCAAATGGTTTAACATTGTAAAGCTTTTACTTTTATGTCTTTTAGCATTAACATTTTTAGATGCTTTAATTCTATTCGCAACAAAAAAAGGGCTAAAAGGCTCCCGAAATTTACCTGAAAAATTCTCAAATGGAGATCAAAATCCTATTCAATTAACTTTAGAAAATTTTTACACCTTTCCAGTTTATGCTCGAATTATTGATGAAATACCAGAGCAATTTCAAGCACGAGATTTTAAAATAGACAGAAAACTAAAAGCATCAAGTAAAACTGAATTACAATATGAGTTACGACCCACAGAACGTGGTGAATATCATTTCGGAAAACTTAATATCTACATTACATCTACTTTTGGTTTAATAGCAAGACGTTTCAGCTTTAACGACAAAGCGATGATTCCAACGTATCCAAGTTTTATCCAATTACGCAAATATGATTTACTGGCTATTAGCAATAATTTAAGCCAATATGGTATAAAAAAAGTTCGGCGTTTGGGGCACACCATGGAATTTGAACAAATAAAAGACTATGTTTTAGGTGATGATTTACGAACCATTAACTGGAAAGCTACAGCTAAGAAAAACCAATTAATGGTTAATCAGTTTCAAGATGAAAAATCACAGCCTGTATATTCTGTTATCGATAAAGGTAGAGTCATGAAAATGCCTTTTGATGGTTTAACACTATTAGATTATGCTGTAAATGCATCACTTGTAATATCTAATGTAGCCCTAAAAAAGCAGGATAAAGCAGGTGTTTTTTCATTTTCTAAAAAAGTAGAAAATCGTGTGGTTGCTGAGCGTCGCACATCACAAATGAATTTAATTTTAGAAGGTCTTTATAACGTAAATACAGATTTTTTTGAGAGTGATTTTGGCAGATTGTATGCCGATATTAAACGTAACATCACACAACGTAGTTTAATTTTACTATACACAAACTTTGAAACACTTGACGGTTTGCATAGGCAAATGCCTTATTTAAAAGGCATTGCTAAAAGTCATTTATTAGTTGTGATTTTCTTTAAGAATACTGAACTAAATAATTTAATCACCAACAGAGCTGAAACCATTCAACAAGCTTATGATAAAGTAATAGCTGAAAAATTTGCATTTGAAAAACGTCTTATTGTAAATGAATTAAAAAAATACGGAATCTATTCTATTCTCACCACTCCAGAAAATCTCACTATTGATACAATTAACAAGTATCTAGAAATAAAAGCAAGAGGATTACTTTAGCCTTTTGCCTTAGCCTTTTGCCTTTTGCCTTTTGTCTTTTGCCTTTTGCCTTTTGCCTAAAAACACAATTCATCATTAAAAATCTACAATTGGGTAATAACAATTATAAAAACCTCGGTTAGTGTTAGATATTTGACCTGTACAACAAATAAAACCATATATCATGAAAACACTAACATTAATTATCGCATTCGTATTATCAGTAACATTTACAAATGCACAAGAAGCAAAAACGGGTCAAACCATAACTGTAAATATTGATAAATTACAAAGTGAAGCTGGACATATACTTGTGTCACTTCATACCGAAAATACTTTTATGAAAGGTAATGGTATTAAAGATGCGAAGAGTAAAATTGTAGACGGTAAAGTAACTGTAACATTTGAAAACATAGCGGCTGGAACTTACGCAATTCTGGTATTACATGATATAAATGATAATAATCAAATGGATTTTGAAGCTAACGGTATGCCGAAAGAATCTTTTGGAGCTTCAAACAATTCTATGAGTTTTGGTCCACCAAGCTTTACAACTGCTAAATTTGATGTTAGCAATGAAGATATAGAAATGAAGATTATATTATAATCATCAATAAATAAACTATATAACATAAAAAAGCGACCTAATTATTTAGGTCGCTTTTCAGCTATTAACCAGTCTCAAAAAAAAACTAATTACTTAAATTAAACTAACCGTTACAAATTTAATTTATTATTAACAGCTATTAAGATAAGTTTTATTGATAGTTTTTATATTTTTATAGTCTAAATTTATAATAAATGACTATTACCCAATTATACTACGTTTTAGCTGTAGCTGAAAATCAAAATTTTACAAAAGCTGCAGCAAAGTGTTTTGTTACGCAACCAACGCTTAGTATGCAAATACAAAAGTTGGAAGACCAACTAGATGTTCAAATTTTTGATAGAAGCAAAAAACCAATTGAACTTACCGATATTGGTAGAAAAATAGTACATCAGGCTAGAAATATAGTAAATGAATCTTATCGTATTCAAGATATAGTAGATCAGCAAAAAGGCTTTATTGGTGGCGAGTTTAAGCTTGGCATTATACCAACAGTAATGCCTACTTTACTGCCTATGTTTTTAAAAAATTTCATAAAAAAACATCCAAAAGTTAAGCTTAAAATAGAAGAATTAACTACTGAAGAAATTATTATAAGAATTAAAGATGGGCATTTAGATGCAGCCATTGCAGCAACACCTTTGGAAGATGAAAGCATAAAAGAGCGCGTACTTTACTTTGAGCCTTTTGTAAGTTATATTCCTAAAGGACATCGATTATACACAAGTAAAAAAATTGACGTTTCAGATTTGGATATTGATGATATGCTATTACTAGAAGATGGCCATTGTTTTAAAGATGGTGTACTTAATTTGTGCAAAGCATTTAAAAACCATTTAGATGACAAATTTCAGTTAGAAAGTGGAAGTATTGAAACACTTATAAAACTTTCAAATGAAGGTTTAGGAATGACACTTCTGCCCTATTTACATACTCTAGATATTAACGAAAAAGAAAAAGAAAATTTGCATTATTTTAACGAACCATCTCCTGCAAGAGAGGTAAGTATAATATACCACAAAAGTGAATTGAAAATGCAAATTATTGAGGCTCTACAAGATGTGATATCAGGAATTATTCGTGGCGCTATAGCTTTTCAAAATGTAAACATTATAAGTCCACTACCTAAAAAATAATTGTATTAAAAAAAGCGGCATAATGGCCGCTTTTTTTTATGGTTTTAAATAAATTAAACATTGATTTAATTCTGGGTTTTGCAGTACTAAAGAATGAATAAAAATTTTAAGCTCTTCAATCTCATAAGGTAATAAACGTTGTATTGCCTTTTGTACTTCTTTGCAAAACAACGAAGCATCAAAACTCACTTTATTAAGTACAGTTTTTGTGTACTCCAACATTGCTCTTGCCATTTTGTTAGGGTTTAGGTTTATAATATTAAAAGTAGTATTTGGAATAAGCTCTTTTATTAATGAATTCTAAATTTAGTGAAAATTTAAATACATAAATCAATTTTAATTAAAATTAACATTTAAAATCGATTATCACCATCAAGTAAATCTCCTAAACCACCTAAAATGCTACCTTCACCTTTATCTTTTCCGCCACCTCTTGGCGCAGATGCTAAAACTCTACCAGCAAGTCTACTAAATGGTAATGATTGAACGTATACTGTTCCAGGGCCTTGTAATTTGGCAAAAAACAAGCCTTCACCACCAAAAACTGAATTTTTAATACCGCCTACAAATTCAATATCGTAATCTACTGTTTGGTCAAAACCAACAATACAACCTGTATCAACACGCAATATGTCTCCCGCTTTAAGTTCTTTTTTAGCCATGGTGCCACCCGCATGTACAAATGCCATGCCATCACCTTCTAATTTTTGCATAATAAAACCTTCGCCTCCAAAAAGTCCACGACCTAATTTTTTAGAAAACTCAATGCCTACGCTTACGCCTTTTGCTGCACAAAGAAAGGCATCTTTCTGGCAAATAAATTTACCTCCAAATTCTGTTAAATCTATGGGTATAATCTTCCCTGGATATGGGGATGCAAATGAGACGTTTCGTTTTCCAACTAAATCGTTATAAAAAGCTGTCATAAATAAACTTTCACCAGTAAGTATACGCTTTCCGGCTCCTAAAATTTTTCCTAAGAAACCAGTGTTTTTTTGAGATCCGTCACCAAATATGGTTTCCATTTTAATACCATCATCCATCATCATAAAACTCCCCGCTTCTGCCACTACAACTTCTTGCGGATCCAGTTCTATTTCTACGTATTGCATTTCTTCGCCGTATATTCTATAATCAATTTCGTGTGCTGTCATTATAAAAAAGTTTATTCGTTTAAAGGTTTATTTGTTTATATGTTGATTTGTTTTGAGTTTTGTTACAAAGTTTAAAAAAAAATCCAAATTCCAAAAGGCTAAATTCCAAATATCAGACTTAGAGAAAAATATTTTCTCGCAGAGGCGCTAAGTCGCAAAGCGTGACGTGACTTACTGCCTACTGTTTTACTTTAACACTCCATTCTAAATAAAAATTTAAAAAGCTATTTCGCAGAGTTTCTCAGAGATGCACGAAGGTTAATTCTCTGTGAATCTCAGTGATTTTCTCAGTGTAACTCTGTGTTACAACTCACTGTTTACTGCTAACTGTTTACTGCCAACTGTTTACTGAGACTGCGACTGAAAACTTCTTTATCTCGCAAAGGCGCTAAGCGCAACGCGACCCACTCTGTCCCAAATTTTCTCGCAAAGGCGCCAAGGCGCAAAGTGCTACATAACTCACTGTTAACTGAGACTGAGACTATAAACCAACTCTTTACCTTATCATTCTATTCAAAATTTAAAAAAAATTGTTTCACTGAGTTTTGCAGCGTCTTCATAGAGCTATGCGGAGGTTTAATTGTCTGCAATTATTCTCTGTGAATCTCAGCGATTTTCTCAGTGTAACTCTGTGTTACAACTCACTGTTTACTGCTAACTGTTTACTGTTTACTGCCTACTGTTTCACTTTAACACTCCATTCAAAATTAAAAGTAGAAACTACAACACCTTCTTCATTAACTCCAACAGATTTCATCCAAAGTGTTTGCCCTTCTCCTGTTGCTATTGTTTTTTTTATGGCTTCATCAATACCTTTTCCATCATTACAAGTAAACGTAATTCTTCCAGTTGCTTTTTTTGTAAATGTGGCATTGTTAGTTGTAACTAACATCGATATTTTTTTACCTGAATCTTGAATTTTTCCAATCATTAAAGCACCAGTAGAAAATTCTGCAGCCATACCTTGTACTGCCCAAAACATAGATTTAAATGGGTTTTGGTTTATCCATTTATGTTTTACGGCTACTATACATTTATCATTATCTATATGTTTTGTTCTAACGCCACAAAAATAGGCGGAGGGTAATTTAAAAATAGTGTAAGTGTTTAGTTTACTTGGTGTTATCGTCATTTTTATGATTTAATTTTTTACTAAGTTATGAAATAAATTTAAATGTATAAATGTTAAATCTATGTTAATATTTAGTACTATGCATAACAAAGTATCTTTTTTTAGACATATATTTGCATAGGAAACTATTATATGTTTTTAATCAATCAAAATAATCATGTTAGATAATCACCAAAAAAACATTGCCACATTTATTCATTTATCAACCTTTAGTAGGTTTATAATTCCGTTTGGAAATTTTATTGGGCCTATAATATTATGGGTAGCAAATAAAGAAAAATCTGAATTTATAGATGCACATGGCAAACAAGCTATAAACTTTCAAATAAGTATTTTGCTTTATGCTATAATTTTGGGAACCTTAACTATTCCATTTTTTATTTTTAAGATATTTAATGGTTTAGACTTTATCGATTTTCACGGATTTCATGATTTTCATATCAATTTAGGCAAACCATCGCCCCTACTTTATATTGGTGGGGCTTTAGGAGCTTTTGCTATCATAGGTTTTATTATTGAGCTCGTATTAATTGTAATAGCCAGTTTAAAAGCTAGAGATGGCGAATATTATAAATACCCGTTTACTATTAATTTTTTGAAATAAACTAATCACTTATGAGAAAAACGTAAATGGCAAATAGGCCCGCGTTAGGGATTGCAGTGGAAAGCCCACAGCGATCCCGATAGTCATCGGGAGCGCGAGGACTTGGAACGTAAAGCCCGACCCGACTTAAGGAGGGTAACGCCCAACTTCTCGATACATCCCGAAATAAATTCGGGACACTCGAAGTGACAAAATAAAATTTCATCTATAATAATCATCAAATCTCCCGATAACTATCGGGACAAAAAATGAACAGTTTCACAATATTAAATCGCTTTAGAATATGAAATGAGCCACTTAAATTTTTCAATTATCAACCCAAGTTTAATGCGAATTACATTTGACTTCTAAAACAATAAAATACAACAAATGAAAATAGAAAACACAAAAGCACAAATGCGTAAAGGTGTACTGGAATTCTGCATACTGTCAGTCTTAAAGGACGAAGACGCTTATGTAGCAGAAATTTTAGGCACACTAAAAGACGCTAAATTGCTTGTCGTTGAAGGCACCATTTACCCGTTGCTTACCCGACTTAAAAACGCAGGACTTTTAAATTACAGATGGGAAGAATCTACCTCGGGACCGCCAAGAAAATATTACGGTTTAACCGAAACAGGTAAATTATTTTTAAAAGAATTAAACACTACTTGGAGTGAATTACACAACGCAGTAACCATAGTAACAAGCCAAAAAACAACAAAAAAATGAATAAAACAGTCAACATAAATTTAGCAGGTATATTTTTTCACATAGATGAAGATGCGTACTTAAAATTACAGCGCTATCTTGAGGCTATAAAACGTTCATTCACAGACTCTCAAGGTCAATCTGAAATTATTTCGGATATTGAAGCACGTATTTCGGAGCTTTTTAGCGAACGCGTTCAAAACGACAAACAAGTTATTAGAATTAAAGAAGTAGACGACGTAATTTCAATAATGGGACAACCTGAAGATTACTTAGTTGATGACGAAATTTTTGAAGATGAACCTAAAACTTCGTATTCAAGAAAATCTTCTTCTTCTTCTTCTTCTTCATCTAGAAAGCTATTTAGAGATACTGACAACTCTTATATTGGTGGCGTTTCATCTGGTTTAGGTCATTATTTTGGGGTTGATACGCTTTGGATACGTTTAGCATGGGTTATATTATTTAGCGCTGCTGGAACAGGAGTTTTACTTTATATTCTACTTTGGATTTTAGTACCTGAAGCAAATACAACTGCCGAAAAAATAATGATGACAGGCGATCCTGTTAACATTAGTAATATTGAAAAAAAAATTAAAGATGGTTTTGATAATGTTTCAGAAACCGTAACAGGAGTTGCCAAAAATGTTGGTGATTCTGTATCTGGAGCTGCCAAAAATGTAAGTGATGCGGCTAAAAATGTCGATTTTCAAAAACAGGGCAATAAAATAAAATCATCATCAAAAACATTCTTTGATACTATTGGAGAAATCTTTATGTTTTTCTTTAAAGTCTTTGCTAAGTTTATTGGTATTTTACTTATAATAATTGGAGCTACAACATTAATAGCACTAATTGTTGGATTATTTTCAATAGGTGTTGCAGATATTATTCATATCCCTGGTTTAGACATGGCTGATATAGTAAATTCGGGCAATACACCAATATGGTTGGCATCATTATTTACCTTTTTACTAGTTGGTATTCCGTTCTTTTTCTTGTTCTATTTAGGCTTAAAAATCTTAATAAACAACTTAAAATCTATTGGTAATGTGGCAAAATTCACATTATTAGGATTGTGGTTAATGTCAATTATTGGCTTAGTTATAATTGGCGTGAGAGAGGTGAGTGAACATGCTTACAACGAAAATTATATTGAAAAAACTGAGTTGCTCATTAAAGCAAATGATTCCTTATTTGTAAAAATGGTTAACAATGATAATTATAGTTCGAATTTCTATAGAAGAAACGGTTTTAAATTAGCCCATGATGCTGATGGAAATAAAATCCTGTATTCATCAGATATAGATATTTTAGTTAAATCAACTACCGATTCTGTTGCAACAATTGCCATTGAAAAAAGTGCAGATGGAAGAGATTATGACACAGCTATAGAACGTGCTAAAAATATTATTTACAATTATGAACTTAAAAATAATACTTTGTTTTTAGATTCATATTTAACAACAAACCCTAAAAATAAATTTAGCGATCAGGAGGTAGATATCATATTATATTTGCCAGAAGGCACAGTTATTAATTTTAATAATAACACTGAATCATTTTTAAATTACAGAAAATATACTGGAAATATAGTTTCAAGAGGTGATGCTAATCATCACTTAAAAATCATTGAAGATGATATTGAATGTTTAGACTGCCCAGTTGAAGATGATGAAGATTTTAAAGTAAAAGTAAATACACCCGGATTAAAAATTGATGATACTGGTGTTGAAATTAAATCAGAGGATAGTAATTTGAAAATAGATAATAAAGGGATAAAAGCAAAATCTGAGAATATTAATGTAAAGATAGATTCTAGCGGAATTAATATACAATCGAATAATTAACAACTCATCATTTCATCATTAAAAAACAACAATTCAGATATTTAAGTTATTTATCAATAACATTTTACAAGATATTTGAACAATAAATAAAATCAATCTAAAACGAACAATTATGACAACATTAACCAAAATTATTGTAGCAACATTATTAAGCCTAAGTCTAGTTTCATGTAATTTCAATTTTGGAGTTGCAGGAAATGGAAACGTAACTATTGAAGATAGAGCCGTAAACGAATCATTTACAAGCATAAAAGCCACTGAAGGATTAAATGTGTATTTAACTCAAAGTGATATAGAAAGCATTAGTGTTGAAGCCGATGAGAATTTACATGAACTTATTATTACTGAAGTTGAAAATGGTGTTTTAAAAATTCATACAAAAGAGAATATTGGTAGAAGCCAATCAAAAAAAATAATGGTTAGTTTTAAAACTATTTCTGGGATTACTTCTACTAGTGGCAGTAATGTATATTCTACAAACACTATTGCTGTTGATAATTTAGAGTTAAATAGTACCAGTGGTAGTAATATGACTTTAGAAGTTAATGCAACTGTTCTAAAAAGTAAATCTACTAGTGGTAGTAATATACGCCTATCAGGAACCACTTCACAAATTATTGCAGAAGCAACAAGTGGTAGCAACGTAAAAGCTGGAGATTTAAATTCTGAATCTAGCGAAGTTAAAGCAACCAGTGGCGCCAATATTACAGTAAATACATCTAAAAAGCTTGTTGCAAAAGCAACAAGTGGTGGTGATATAAAATATTATGGAAACCCTGAGACTGTAGAAAAGAGTGATAATGTTTCTGGTAGTATTAGAAAAAAATAGACAGCAACCAAACAAATTATAACCAACTAATTTTCAAACCATTTCAAATGCAAAAAGCGTTTGGAGTGGTTTTTGTTTATATTTGTGAGAGTGACTATTTGTAGAATACAGTGTCAAAAACATACCAAGTCCTCAAACACAAACTATTAATTATTAATCCGCTTTAAATGAAACAAATAATTTTACTATTTCTAGGTGTATTTATGGCTATAAATTTAAATGCCCAAAACTCGGAAAAGGTTAAAGGCAATAGAGTTGTTACTACTATTGTAACAGAAATAGATGCCTTTCATACTATTGAAATTGATGAAGATTTTGAAATTGATATTATTTATAATAAAACCCCATCTGTAGAAATTGAAACTGACGAAAACCTTCACGAGTTTATAACCTTTAGTGTTAGAGATAGTGTTTTATCATTCAATAAAACAAGAAGAATCACTTCTAAAAAAAAGTTGAAAATCAAGGTAAACTATGATGATTATTTAGCAAATATTGAAACACGAGATGATGGAGAAATTTATTCATTAACTACAATGGATTTAATTAATGTAAGTTTAAAAACCACTGGTAGCTCTAAAGTTGGGTTAACCATTAAAACTGATAATTTTTATTTTGAAGGACTTGATAAATCTAAAATTAAATTAAATTTAACAGCAGACAGCACAAAGGTTATTTTAAATGGTAATAGTAAATTAGAAGCGCTTATTTATTCTCCTATTCTTAACGCCGATTTATATCAAAGGTCTGATGCTATAATTGAAGGTAACTGTGATTATTTAACACTTAGAACAGATAATAATTCGCAATTTAGTGGTAAAAATTTTACTGTGAAAAATTGTAATGTATCCTGTGAAATTGCAAGTGATGCAACTTTAGAAGTCATAGACACTATTACTCTTGAAGCCTCGGGGTCTAGCGCTGTTTATATTTATAATAACCCTAAAATTATTGTAAATAAACTGACTGATACTTCAAAAATTCAGAAAAAGGAAAAGTAGATATTATTGGTCTGGCT
>JBAQZZ010000064.1:0-4821 GCA_049791475.1 Flavobacteriaceae bacterium
AGTATCGATCAAATTATTGCACCGTTAACTGAAGCCCAACAAAAAGAACTTCAACCAGATATTTTAATCACTTTTGGGGGTTTAATTGTTTCAAAAAAGATAAAAACGCTGTTACGGAAAAACAAACCAAAACAGCATTGGCATATTGATATTAAAAAGGCTAATAATACTTTTTTCTGTTTAACTAAACATATTGAAGCTCCTCCAAATCAGTTTTTTAAAACGTTCATTTCAAAGATTGTGCATGATGTAAAAAGCAATTATAGAGCTAGTTGGACAGCCGTAAAACAACAACGATTAAGAAAACATGAGGAGTATTTAAAAGAGATCCCGTTTTCTGATTTCACTTTTTTTGATGCAGTTTTAAAGTCTATACCAAATAACACGGTGGTACAGGTTAGTAATAGTTCCGCTATTCGTTATACACAGTTATTTGCTTTAAATAAAGCAATTGATATTTTCTGTAATCGCGGTACAAGTGGTATTGATGGCAGTACATCTACAGCAATTGGTAGCGCCGTAGCTCATACAAAACAAACCACTTTTATTACTGGAGATTTAAGCTTCTTTTACGATAGCAATGCGCTTTGGAATAATTATATCCCAAATGATTTTAGAATTATAGTTATAAATAATAGAGGTGGCGGTATATTCAGAATTCTACCAGGACATAAAAACACTGAGAATTTTGATACTTATTTTGAAACCAATCATCATTTAACCGCAGAACATTTATCTAAAATGTATGGTTTTAATTATGAAACAGCTTCAAATACAGCAGAGTTACAAGACGTTTTAAAATCGTTTTACAAGCAAGATAAGCAACCCAAATTACTGGAAGTATTTACACCACAGCGTGTTAATGACGAGGTTCTCTTAAACTATTTTAAATTCATAAAATAGAGAATGTGACTAATTTCTATTAAATGTGTCTTAAAAATGGTTATCTTTAAAACGGTTATCAATTAGAGTATTTTAATAACAATTAAAAAACATTTTATTATGAGTAAACGAGATGAGCTTATTGCAAAATATGCTGCAGATTTAAAAGACAAATGCGGTGTAACTGCAAACATGGATTTATTAACTAAAGTTACAATTGGTTGTGGTCCATCAATTTACAATGCTGATTCTTCAACGGTTTCAGGATCTGATGATTCTGAATTAGCAACTGTAAAAAACAACTTCTTAATTAAAAAATTAGGATTAAAAGATAGTCCCGCTTTAGATGCTGGTATTGCTAGCGTTATGGAGCTTTACGGAAAATCTAATCGTAATAAATACAGAGCTGTTGTTTATTATTTATTAGCTAAACACTTTAAAAAAGAAGCGGTTTACAAATAAAAAGCAATTTTTATAATATACTTAAGCGTTACACCATTGTAGCGCTTTTTTTTGAGCTAATTTCAAAAGATGCTTTATTATTACTTTTATTTAAAACTGTTTTCTAATATGATTACCTTTGCGGTATGATAAAATTAGGGCAAAAAAATATATTAGAAATACTTCGTGAAACAGACCAAGGTATTTATTTAATAGACCAAGAAGATAATCAAGTATTATTGCCAAATAGGTATGTTCCTAAGGTTTTTAAAATTTATGATAAACTTGAAGTTTTTGTTTATTTAGATAACGAAGAAAGACCTGTAGCTACTACAGATATGCCGTATATTATGCGTGATGATTTCGCATTATTACGTTGTAATGAAGTAACAGAATATGGTGCTTTTTTAGATTGGGGCTTAGTTAAAGAGTTGTTTTGTCCGTTTCAAGAACAAGCTTTTAAAATGAAACCGGGCGGTTGGTATTTAGTACATTGTTACTTAGATGAAAAAACCGATAGGCTAGTGGCATCAAGTAAAACCAATCGTTTTTTAGATAATAGAGAACTAACAGTTCAACAATTTGACGAAGTTGATTTAATTGTGTCGCATCCATCTGATATTGGAATGAATGTTATTGTAAATAAAATACACTTAGGTTTAATTTATAAAGACCAAATTTTTAAAGATTTAAGTATTGGCGATAAATTAAAAGGCATTGTTAAAAAAGTACGTCCAGGAAACAAATTAGATATTGGTTTAGGGCAAATAGGCTATAGAAATATTGAGCCGAATGCTGAACGTATTATGCATGAATTGCATGATAATAGCGGATTTATAAATCTTACTGATAAATCAAGTCCAGAAGCTATTAAAGATGCACTTCAAATGAGTAAAAAGAACTTTAAGAAAGCCGTTGGCACACTTTATAAACAACGCCAAATAGAGATCAAATCTGATGGTATTTATTTAGTTTAGTACTTTTAAAATGATAAATCAAGACACTATAGTAGCTCTAGCAACGCCTTCTGGCGCTGGTGCTATTGCGGTTATTCGTTTATCTGGTGATAACGCTATAATTATTACTGAATGTCATTTTAAATCAATTTCCGGGAAGCTATTAAGTAAACAAGCGACACACACCATCCATTTAGGACATATTATTGATGGTAAACGAACCATTGATGAAGTATTAGTTTCCGTTTTTAAAAATCCAAATTCTTATACCGGTGAAAATGTTGTGGAAATATCTTGTCACGGATCAAATTATATTCAGCAAGAAATTATTCAGTTATTTTTGCGCAATGGTTGCAGAATGGCTACAGCTGGCGAGTTTACACTTCGTGCATTTTTAAACGGAAAGTTAGATTTGAGTCAAGCAGAAGCGGTAGCCGATTTAATTTCTAGTGATAATGAAGCATCACATCAAATTGCGATGCAGCAAATGCGCGGTGGTTTTTCGTCTGAAATAGCTAAACTTCGTGAAGAACTTTTAAATTTTGCATCATTAATAGAATTAGAACTCGATTTTGCTGAAGAAGATGTGGAGTTTGCAGATAGAACACAATTTAAAGCTTTAATTAATCGCATTCAATTTATTTTAAAGCGATTGATTGATTCTTTCGCAGTGGGAAATGTGATTAAAAATGGTATTCCTGTAGCTATAGTTGGTGAGCCTAATGTTGGAAAATCAACACTTTTAAATGCTTTATTAAACGAGGAACGTGCTATTGTTTCTGAAATTGCTGGAACTACACGAGATACTATTGAAGATGAAATTTCGATAGGCGGAATAGGTTTCAGATTTATAGATACTGCGGGAATTCGAGAGACTGAAGATATTGTAGAAAGTATTGGGATTAAAAAAACCTTTGAGAAAATAGCCCAATCGCAAGTGGTGGTTTACCTTTTTGAAGCCGATATTATTTCGAATGATAGTGAGAAATCTAAAAATACCAAGATAGAAATTGAAAAAATTAAAAATAAATATCCTCAAAAACCACTTCTTATTATAGCAAATAAGATTGACAAACTTTCTGAATTAAATAAATCAAAATTAGCTATTATTTTAAGCGCATTTGAAAACGCTCATTATATTTCATTATCTGCAAAAAAAGGAATAGGAGTCGATGAACTTAAAAGCCAACTATTAAGTTTTGTAAACACTGGAGAACTAAAAAATAATAACACAATTATAACAAATTCAAGACATTATGATGCTTTAAATAAAGCTTTTGAAGAGGTTAATAAAGTGATGTTTGGTTTAGATTCTGGTTTATCTGGTGATTTATTAGCCATTGATATTCGACAAGCTCTTTATCATTTTGGAGAAATCACAGGTGAAATCACTAATGATGATTTATTGGGTAATATTTTTGCTAATTTCTGTATTGGGAAGTAAATAAGTATTTTATTTGATTCGTTTTGATTTCAAAATACTAGAAATCAATTATTTATGCGAATCAAGGGTTAAAAAATTAGTGCTATAAAAGCCGCAGCCAGTCTTCCATATACATGAAGAGTCAAGCCTTTTGTAGACCTGACCTTACTTGCTTTCTGTATATCAGATTTTTCAATAAGCCAACTGAACAACGCTTCTACGGGCTGTCTGATTTTAGATACAGCTCTTGAATACAGGTCATTACAAGCTCTATCAAATTTTTTTAAAACATCTGTCATTCCTTTTACGGCCTTTACGGGAGTTAGCATTTCAGAGTTAAAGGTGGTATTCATATTTTGAAAAAAAGCAGTATCATTATATATTTTATCCCCAAAGAAAGTACGGTTTTCAATTTCGGACCAAGCCTCTTTATAAAGACTAAGGTCATTGGCGCAAGCTGGTGTAAATATAATCTGCTCTGGATGTGGCAACCTACCTGTATTGCAAAAACTCAGCGCATGCAACTTCATGCCGTAATAGTACATGCTTTTTGTGGAACAATAGCCTTTGGCTGTTATTTCTGGGGCTACCTTTCCTGCACGTTTCCCTGAGCAGGTAATGATGGGCATGGAATCTAGCACGCTAAAATTCTCGGAACACTCTTTTGGGGCAAATTCGTTCAAGAGTGTTTCCACAAACGAGCCCATTACACAGGAAATCCTGTTGAGCCTATTGTTAAAGGCTTGATAGCTGCCTAGATCGGGAAACCAATCCAGTAAATACTCTCTTGCAAATTGATGTATTTTATTCATTTTAAAAATTCCTTGATGCTGCATCACAAAAAGGTATATGGTTATAATTTCTTGGTCTGTAAGCTTAGGTTCTTTATTGTTGCTAAAGCGCTCACAACTATACTGTAGGTTGTCCTCAAACTTTTCACAGACATAATAATATATTTTCACTAACTTGTACTCCTTGTTATTGGCTTCTGTATTCAAAATAATCTTGTTGAAATTGACTATTAAGATACTGAAAACCAATAACTTAAACAAGTTTAAGGCGTTGTTTTTTCAACAAATTAAACTTGTTTTTTGCTATGTTTCAACTCTTGATTCGCAT
>JBAQZZ010000065.1:0-1872 GCA_049791475.1 Flavobacteriaceae bacterium
ACATTTAACATTTGAGAGCATCATCTACTCCTGTATATATTTTATAAACCTATGATTTTCACGAATATGCGTTGTTATTAAAACAATTAATATTTTAAGAAAATTCAAAAGAATATTTTTCATTTCAGAGATGCGTCCGATTTGGATATGCAATGGAAAACGAAAAAGTGCATATAGGTAACGCATTCTAAGAAAATCCATAGCGGCTTTCTATTGTTAGGTTTTTGACCGTTCGCTGGGCAATGTGTCGAGAATGGAATTGGGAGCGAAACCATTATCTGCACTATAGTAAACCTTGCTGCTCAAGCGAGATTCGAAGCTCGGCCTGATTTTTCCAAAATTGGTCTTTGATAGTTTGCATGATACCCTCAAACTCTGGGTGACTTTTTAATGGCTGAATCAATGGTTCATCTTCAATTAATAAAAACCAATATGGATAATTTTCTATTTGCGAAAATATCTTGAGTTGCTCGATAGCCTTATCAATCTTTCCCTCATAGGCATATTTCCAAACTAGATTAACGCTTTTGTATTCAGAATTATCGGCTTCGCAATATTTTGAAAAGGCATTAAAAAAAACCTCAGCTTCTTTTTCTAAGCCAACCTTTTTATAGACTGTTGCGATTTTAATATTTTCCTGCGGATAAATGTCCAAACCACTACGTTCCCTTGCATTGACAAATTTTTTGAAATAAAAATAAGCATCCTCAAAATCCTTCTGGATATAGTACAACTTACCGATATCCTGCAAAATGTCGAGACGTGTTGTATCGGTATTCCATTCCTTTAGTAGCAAATGTTGGGTTCTTTCCACATTACCATCCCTTGCAAATAGAATGAATGCCTTTAGATGTGGTGCATAATAATTTTCTGAATGGTAATCCAAAGACGTGTTGATGTATTTTAATGCTTCATCTGCAAAGCCTGATGATACCAATGCATTGCTCAGCTGTAAACAGGTATAGCTTTGGGTTACGGAGTCACTTGCGACATTCAGTTGAAATCCTTTCAAAGCATACTTTAAGTATTTGTCCGTATTGGGAATCAAACGAAAATGGAAATCCGCAAGCATCTGCACCGCTAGGGATGAATTAGGATTGTATTCCATTGCCTTTTCCAGATATGGCAAGGCTAGTTGATATTCCTTTGTCTGTATGTAATAAAAAGCTTTTGCAGTAAGGCTCTCGGCAGATTTTGAATCATAGAGCAAGGCCTTATCCGCAAAGCTGTTAATCTCTTCGGTGTATTGCTTTTCGAGTTGGGACATTTCGAGCAGATAGTACGAAATAGCGATGTTGGCATAGGCCAAGGCAAACTCCGGATCATGCTCTATGGCTTTTTCAAATAATGAAATGGCCTTTTCCAAACCTTCATTAGTGCGCGAATAATAAGGATCCAGTGCTTGTAGGTAGTAATCATAGGCCAATAGATTGTCAGTTGGTTTTTTTTCAATTTGCTCCAATTCGGCCGGTGTTACGACGGCTGCAATGGCATCCGCGATTTTCTTGGCCACATCGTTTTGCAATTCAAAAATGTCCTCGACTTCCCTACTGTATTGTTCCACCCAAATAGGGGTGTCCGTAGAAGCGTTGATCAATTGTACGTTGAGCAAAACTTGATTGCCTACACGTTGGCCACTACCTTCTACCAAGTAGTTCACATTCAGCTCCTCGGCAATCTCCGGAATGCCCTTATCCGTTTTTCTGTATTTCTCTACCGAGGTTCTACTGATGACCCGCAAGTCTTCAATTTTTTGGAGGTTGTTCAAAGCGGATTCCATCAGTCCGTTCACAAAATAAAGGTTGGTGGAATCGCTGCTCTCATTTTTAAAGGGCAATACAGCGATGGATTTTTCAACCTTCAGCTCTCGCA
>JBAQZZ010000066.1:0-1639 GCA_049791475.1 Flavobacteriaceae bacterium
ATATCGACCTCCTCATTTTTTCCATAACCCGAAGTGGTTATGGTTTCTATCTCACGAATGAGCGGCCTAAAAATATCGGTATCATAATTGGATTGTACGCCTTGCAAGACCATGCACAGACGCTCAAACCCCATGCCGGTATCTACATGCCTGGCGGGCAAGCTTTCCAAAGAGCCATCTGCCTTACGGTTATACTGCATGAATACCAAGTTCCAAATTTCCACTACCTGCGGATGGTCCTGGTTTACCAAAGTTGCTCCTGGGATGTTTGCCTTTTCTTCCTTGGAACGAATATCAACATGAATTTCAGAACAGGGACCACAGGGACCTTGATCCCCCATTTCCCAAAAATTATCTTTTTTGTTCCCCATGATGATCCGTTCTATGGGAACTATTTTTTTCCACAGTTCAAAAGCCTCATCATCCTTCTCCAATTGGTCTGCATCCGTACTCCCCTCAAACACGGAAACATATAGGCTTTCCTTATCAATCTTAAGAATCTCCGTCAATAGCTCCCATGCCCAGGTGATAGCCTCTTCCTTGAAATAATCGCCAAAACTCCAGTTCCCCAACATTTCGAACATGGTATGGTGGTAGGTATCCTTGCCCACCTCTTCCAAGTCATTGTGCTTACCGCTTACCCGAAGGCATTTTTGTGTATCTACGACCCTTGCACTCTTTGGTTGGCTGATCCCTAAAAAATATTCCTTGAACTGGTTCATTCCCGCATTGGTAAAAAGCAGGGTTGGATCATCTTTTATGACCATTGGGGCAGAAGGCACTATTTTATGATTCTTACCCTTAAAAAAATTTAAAAATTGGTTTCGTGTATCCTTGGAATTCATCTAAAATGCTAAGCTTTTACAAATTTTAACCGTTTCTATTAAACAATTTTTATATTTGTTTGTTGCGTTAAAATTAAACCACAAAAATAGGATAATTTACATTCATGTCTAAAGTAAAGTACTATTACGATCCGGACACCTTGTCCTACCGCAAAATAGAACCCGAAAAATCTAAACGCTATAGAAATATTGCCTTCTTTATTTTGGGAGCTTGCCTATTTGGTTTTTTATCACTTATCCTACTTTTAAACACAGACCTTATCAATACGCCTAGGGAACTATCTTTGGCGCGTGAAGTCAAAAACTACGAACTTCAATATGAATTGCTGAACAAGAAAATGGAACAGATCGAAGATGTTCTAGGGAATATTGAAGAGCGCGACAATAATATATACCGACTTTATTTTGAGGCAAATCCAATACCGGACGAGCAGCGTAGGGCCGGATTTGGAGGGATAAACAGATATAAATCCCTTGAAGGCTTCAATAATTCGGAAATGATCATTTCCACCACAAAACGCTTGGATATTATTAAGAAACAAATGGCTATCCAGTCCAAATCCTTGGATGAGATTACTAAATTGGCAGAGGAAAAGGAGAAGCTATTACTGTCCATACCCGCTATACAACCTATCAATAATGAAGACCTTACCCGTATGGCATCTGGGTATGGTTGGCGTTCAGACCCGTTTACCAAGGCACGAAAAATGCATTATGGCATGGATTTCACCGCACCAAAGGGTACACCGGTTTACGCTACCGGTGACGGGCAGGTAACCCGTGCAGATAATAAT
>JBAQZZ010000067.1:0-61486 GCA_049791475.1 Flavobacteriaceae bacterium
AAAGTTAACAGTTTTATCAATAGTAAACTTTAATAAAAACGACTTTTTATTGCTATATTCACAAATAAATTCAATCTGAATAATAAATCAATAATATATGCAAACAGTAGCAACGGATTTTGGTATAAACGAAGCTCTAAAAACCTTAGGCGTAAAAGCTATAAATGAAGGTACTTCAACAGGTTCTAATCATTTTTCTCCCGATAACTATCGGGATGGAGAAACTATTGCGAGTTATTCGCCAGTAGATGGGCAGTTAATTGGTAAAGTAAAAACCACTACTAAAGAAGATTACGAAAAAGTAATGCAAGCCGCAACTTCAGCTTTTAAAACTTGGAGAACAATGCCAGCACCACAACGTGGGGAAATTGTACGTCAGTTTGGTGATAAATTAAGAGCAAAAAAAGAAGCTTTAGGCAAATTAGTGTCCTATGAAATGGGTAAAAGCTACCAAGAAGGTTTGGGAGAAGTTCAAGAAATGATAGATATCTGTGATTTTGCTGTAGGATTATCGCGTCAGCTTCACGGACTTACTATGCATTCTGAGCGTCCAGGTCATCGTATGTATGAGCAATATCATGCGTTGGGTGTTGTTGGAATCATTTCAGCTTTTAATTTTCCAGTAGCTGTTTGGGCTTGGAATACGGCTTTGGCTTGGATTTGTGGAGATGTTTGTGTTTGGAAACCTTCTGAAAAAACACCAATGTGCGGTATTGCTTGCCAGAATATTGCTGCTGAAGTTTTTGCAGAAAACAATTTGCCCGAAGGTATTTCATGTTTAATAAATGGTAATTATCAAGTTGGAGAATTTATGACTAAAGACTCTCGAATTCCATTAATTTCAGCAACAGGTTCTACCAGAATGGGTAAAATTGTTGCGAAAGAAGTGGCTGGACGTTTGGGTAAAAGTTTATTAGAATTAGGAGGAAATAATGCCATTATAGTTACGCCAGATGCCGATATTAAAATGACGGTAATTGGTGCAGTTTTTGGTGCAGTTGGTACAGCAGGACAACGTTGTACTTCAACACGCCGTTTAATTATACATGAATCTATTTACGATACAGTTAAAAACGCGGTGGTTGATGCTTATAAGCAATTACGCATTGGAAATCCTCTTGACGAAAACAATCATGTTGGACCATTAATAGATACTGATGCAGTAAATATGTACAATAATGCTTTACAAAAAGTAGTTGAAGAAGGTGGAAAAATTATTGTCGAAGGAGGCGTGCTCTCGGGTGAAGGATACCAAAGTGGATGTTACGTAAAACCGGCAATTGCTGAAGCAAAACCTAATTTTAAAATTGTACAGCATGAAACCTTTGCGCCTGTTTTATATTTATTAAAATATTCAGGTGATGTTGAAAATGCTATCGCTATTCAAAATGAAGTAGCTCAAGGATTAAGTTCAGCAATTATGACTAATAATTTACGTGAAGCAGAACGCTTTTTGTCTGTTCAAGGTTCAGATTGCGGCATTGCGAATGTAAATATTGGAACTTCTGGAGCGGAAATTGGTGGAGCATTTGGTGGCGAAAAAGAAACTGGTGGCGGTAGAGAATCGGGATCTGATGCTTGGAAAGTATACATGCGCCGTCAAACTAATACCATAAATTATACAACTGAGTTGCCTTTGGCACAGGGCATTAAGTTCGATTTGTAGCTTAATAGAATATAATCCATTTAAAAACCGTTTTCTTTATAGAAAGCGGTTTTTTTGTATATTCAATCTTTTCAATTAAACTTTCTTAATGCATTTAAGTCTAATGTTTTATAAGCGTTTATTCCTTAACTTTTACTCATGAAGAAACAACATATTCAACATTTATATTGGCGTGTTGGGTTTGGTATTTTACCAACCCAACTTGAAAACCTGACTAAAAAGAAGAAAAAAGAAGTTATTACTAATTTAATTCAAAGTTCAAAAGAAGCTACTTTTTTGAAATTAGATACTTCTGAGCTTGATGATTTATTGAGTGGATCGTATGAAAAAACCAGAGAAAATATCCGGAAAGTTCAAATGAAAAGTAGAGAAAAAACTAAAGAACTTAATGTTGCTTGGATAAATAGACTTTCGAATACCAAAGCAGTATTACGAGAAAAAATGACCTTATTTTGGGCTAATCATTTTGTGTGTGAAGATAATAATTATGTGTATTCTCAAAAATTTCACAACACCCTTCGCGAATACGCTTTAGGTAATTTTAAAGATTTTGTAGTAGCTATTTCTAAAGAAGCAGCCATGACAAAATATTTAAATACGAAACAAAACCGTAAACAAAAACCCAATGAGAATTTTGCACGTGAACTTATGGAACTCTTCACGCTAGGTGTTGGTAATTACACAGAAGAAGATATTAAAGAAAGCGCTAAAGCCTTTACTGGTTATAGCCATGATTTACAAGGGAATTTTGTTTTTAGAAAGCGACAACATGACGAAGGTGTTAAAACTTTTTTTGGCAGAACAGGTAATTTTAAAGGAGAAGATATTATTGATATTATTTTAGAAGACAAACAATGTGCAACATATATCTGTGGAAAAATATACCGCTATTTTGTGAATGATTCCATTGATGTAAATCATGTAAGTGAGATGTCAAATGTGTTTTATAAGGATTATAATATCGAAAACCTGATGCGTTATGTGATGCTCTCTGATTGGTTTTACGATGAGAAAAACATAGGGACAAAAATAAAATCACCAGTTGAATTTTTAGCAGGTTTAAAAACAGTTGTTCCAGTAGATTTTAAAGATGCGAAGCAGTTATTATATATTCAGAAATTATTAGGTCAAATTTTATTGAATCCACCAAATGTGGCAGGTTGGAAAGGAGGAAAAAACTGGATAGACAGCAATACCATAGTTATGCGATTAAGATTACCATCACTACTTTTAAACGACGCCTACATTTCTAAAGCAAAAGAAGGCACCCATGATAGAGGCATGGAAATTAAAAAAGAAGCATTTAAAAAGAATTTTGGTAAGCGATTTAAAACGGAAACTAACTGGGGATATTTCAACAATCAGTTTAAAAACGTGGATATAAACGAGTTAGAAAATTATTTGTTAGCTTGCGATATCAGCGAAAATGCTAGCGGATACTTAAAGTCTTTAAACAAAGTATCCAAACAAGAATATTGTATTCAACTCATGTCTTTACCAGAATATCAAATGTGTTAATTATGGAAAGAAGAAAATTTTTAAAACAGTCATCGTTGGCCAGTAGCTTATTTTTTGTTCCAAGTTTTGTAAGAGCTTTTGAGCAAGTAGCGAGTAGTAAATTAGGTTATAAAAGGTTGGTTATCATCCAACTTTCTGGGGGAAATGATGGTTTGAATACTGTGATTCCTTATAGAAATGATTTGTACTATAAAGAACGTCCAACCCTGGGGATTCCAAAAAACGACATCATAAAACTTAATGACGAAGTTGGTTTAAACCCAAGTTTAACGCCACTAAAACGTTTGTATGATAATGGAAATTTATCTATCATAAATAATGTTGGCTATCCAAATCCGATAAGATCTCATTTTAGATCAATGGATATTTGGCAAACCGCTACCGATTCAAATAAGTATTCGCAAAGTGGTTGGTTAGGCAGGTATTTAGATAATTATGGAAAACAACCGTACAGCGCTATTGAAATAGACGACAGTTTATCTTTAGCCATGAAAGGGGAAACCATGAATGCCATTGCAACCCAAGATGCCAAAGCGTTATATAATTTATCAAAAGATCCGTATTTCAAAAATGTTATTAAGCATCAAAATGATTCACATTTAAGTGAGCATAATTTGGGTTATTTGTACAAATCAATGATATCTGCGGAGTCTTCCGCGAAGTATATTTATGAAACAAGCAGCACCGTTTCAAGTAAAAAAGAATATCCAAAAAATAAGTTTGCTAAACAGCTAAAAACAACCGCTCAGTTTATTAATTCTGGACTGGAAACTAAAGTGTTTTATAGTTCGTTAGGTGGTTTTGACACTCATGTTAATCAGTTAAATAGCCAAAAACGATTACTCAGTACTTATGCGAATAGTATTGAGGCGTTTGTTGAAGATTTAAAGAAAAATAATACGTTTAAGGATACTTTAATTTTAACGTTTTCAGAATTTGGTCGACGTGTAAAACAAAATGCAAATGTGGGAACAGACCATGGTACTGCTAATAATGTTTTTATTATTGGAGATCAATTAAAAAAACAAGGCTTGTATAATAATATGGCAAGTTTAAGTGATTTAGACGATAACGGTGATTTAAAATTTGAAATAGATTTTAGAACTATTTATGCAACGGTTTTAAATAAATGGTTGGATGTAAATGATGAAAAGGTACTAAACAAATCCTTTAGGCAACTAGATTTTATTTAAAATATTTTGAGTGATTCCATAAAAAAAACCCTGGGCCATTTCTTTTACGATTTGGGGCACAAGGTTTATTTAATTAATAGCGATGCAAAGGTAATATTTTATCTGAGATTTCAAAATTTTAAATAAAATTTGTTAACAAATGTTAATTATACTTCACTTTTCGTAATATTCTTATTGATTCTTTATAAAAATTATATAATTCGTCGCTCTGTTTTTTAAGATAAGGTCCAGCCTCGTGAAGTTTATCAATAGCTTCATGAAATAAATTGAAGTAACAAATTAAATAGGTAACAGGTAAGTTTTTCAAATCTAATTCTTCAGCTTTTGTAAAAGACAAGCCTTTTTTTAGCTTTTCTAAAATAGCATTATTGGTGTTGTAAATATGATGGAGTACTTTTTTATCATATTGAGGTGCTTCAAATAAAAGCTTGGTTTCAATATTATAATTCGCATTGTTTTCAAACTTGATTAGTGTTTCTTCTAATTGGTAATATTTATTCGACTTTTGAAACCCTAGATTCACGTATTCGATAATTTTAAAACTATCCTCATTAAAAGAAATAGAAACTTCATCTAACGCTGAAAAAAATAAACGCACCTGCTCGTTAATGAGTTCAATATCAACTCTTGAAAAGAACACTTCATTTTTCACTACTTTTTTTTGTCCTGCCCAGCATAACACAAAATATTCTTTAAAAACCTTGTATTGGGCATTGTAGTCTTTTCGGGTATTCATGAAATCGAAAACGCCATTTAAAGTATGTTCAATATTGTTTTGCGCATGGTTTTCAATGGCTTCAACAATTTTAGAATTAACATCTTTAATTACGACATCAAATACTTTGGGCATGCTCATACTACCATCTCTAAAAAACACAGAGCCACCGTAATACTTCCATATATTTTTCCGTAAAGAGGTTAAGCCATCAATAGGCCTAATGGTTACTAAACCAACAACTTTATTATCAGGTAAATGTGGGAAAGGGATGTTTTCATATTGAACAATAGGTGGATTTGTTAAATAGGCATTAATGAGATTTTGAATTTTACTATCATCAAAAAAATCGACTCCAATAATGTTATTATCTTCATCTTCAACCCCAATAACGATGTATGAATTGTTTTTTGGGTTGCTATTAGAAAGTGCGCAAATGTGTTTTAAAAATTTAGCTTTCCCTTCTTTATGGCTAATATCTATTTTCCGCTTTTTATCATAAAAGCTATTCTCATCATTGTGAGCCAATAGGTGTTTTATAAGTAGGCGTTTGTTAATCACGGATATTATCTATTTTTTATTTTTATTATTTACTCAAGACTAATCGAATTTTGGTCCCTTGCGATTTGAGTTTTTTAAATAATTCATAAACTTTGAAAGCTGATTGATTAGATTGTCAGCTTTAGCATTTAGTTTTTGATAAGTTACTTCGTCAATATGATTTCTTCTAAAACATCTTAACAATTGAGATTTACTCTCACTACAAGAACCTCTGGAAAACCCTAAAAACATGATAAATTCTTTATTGCCTCCTCTACCGAAACCTTCAGCAATATTATCCATTATTGAACCAGAAGAACCATTTATTTGTTCTCTTAATTTATAATCTTTATTAAGTGAAGTATTTATAATAATTCCCCAAATAGCATCACAAAAGGCAATGGCTTCTTTGTAAACTTCTAAACTTTCAAATGATTGATGATGTGCCATTTAACTTGAATAAAAAATAATAATAAATAATACTCTACAATTGTTAAGAAATCTTCATAAAGATTTCTTAACAATTGTAGAGCTAGCCTGCGCCGTGCAAAACATTAAAACATCAGCAATATTTACATGAGCGGGTCTTGAAATAGCAAAGTAAATAACTTCGGCAACGTCTTTAGCTTGCAACGCTTTAAAGCCTTTGTAAACAGAATCGGCTATTTTATCGCCTTTAAACCGCACTTGAGAAAACTCAGTTTCTACCAACCCAGGATTTACTGCACCAACTTTTATGCCGTATGGGTTTAAATCAATACGCATGCCTTCTGTAATAGCCAATACCGCATGTTTACTGGCGCAATACACATTTCCTTTTGAATACACTTCTTTCCCTGCCGAGGACCCAATATTTATAATATGCCCCGATTGTCGTTCGGTCATTTGCGGAATAATGGCTTTGCTCACATACAGTAACCCTTTTACATTTATATCCATCATGGCATCCCAATCGTCAATACTGCCTTCGTTTATGGGATCTAAACCATGAGCGTTTCCAGCATTATTTATTAAAATATCAATGGTTTTAAAATTATCTGGTAGCGATTGAATGGCATCAAAAGTGGCTTGTTTATCGCGCACATCAAAATTCAAAATATGCACATCGGTTAGTTTTTCTAATGCCGTTTGTATGGTATTCAGGCGCCCTAAGCGTCTTCCACAGAGTATTAATTTAATACCGTTTTTAGCGAATTCATAAGCTGTTGCTTCTCCTATACCACTTGTAGCTCCTGTAATTAGGGCAGTTTTAGTCATTTTGTTAAAAATTTTATTTTAAATTTTACAAGTTATGCATGTATTATTGCAATTCACGTATAAAAATACTTAAAACTGATTTAAAATTGTACTATTGAAAATAAATTGTGTTAAGGTGTTGGCTATAATTTTTCCTTATAATCTAAACCACACTTTTGCCACGTATATACTTTTATAAACTAAAAAATATAAGAATGAATATTTTGAAAAAGCTTAAATTAATTATCCCTTTTTTATTTATAACCCTTTTAGTTTCGTGTAACGATTCAGAATCTAGTAGCATAAGTAAAGCTGCTCCAACAATTTCTATTAGACTTGTTGATGGCCCTGGAGATTATGAGGCCGTTAATGTTGAAATTGTTGATGTCATGATTAAAATGGACAACGATAACGATGATGATAATGGATGGATTTCTCTTGAAGCAAATAATGAAATTGTTAATTTATTAGATTTTACTGGAGGTTTTAGCAAAGTTCTTGTTGAAAGATTTCCAGTGCCAGCGGGTACTTTAAGTCAAATGAGATTGGTATTGGGAGATGGTAATACTATTGTAATTAAGGATGAAAATGATAACGATGAAGCATTTGATCTTAAAACTCCAAGCGCTCAACAATCGGGTTTAAAACTTAAAGTTAATACTGAAATTGAAGAAGGATTCACATACGACTTCATATTAGATTTTGATGTTGATAAATCAATTGTGCACGCAGGAAATTCAGGCAATATTATTTTAAAGCCGGTACTTTATGTAAGTGCAGAAGCAAGCTCAGGAATTATAGAAGGAACAGTGTCTCCAATGGATGTGCCATCAATAGTATCAGTTTTAATAGACGACAAAGGAACTCCAGAAACTGATGATGATTTTGTCACAACAGCTTTTACAGACGCAGTTACTGGCCAGTTTGCCTTGTGGGGTGTACCTGCAGGAACTTACGATATTTTTGCAACGCCTTTAAACGAAGAGTCAGATTATAGTTATGGAAGTGCAACAGGTGTTTCTGTTGTAAATGGAGAAGTTACTACAATTGTTGACCCTATTGAGCTTTTGCTCAAAGGTTCAATAAGCGGAACCATATCTGCTTTAGCCGATAGTGTTTTAGCGACTGTATCTATTAATGATAGTGCTTCATCAAGTGTTCAGACAAATGCTGACGGTACTTATGTTATTAATAAAGTTGAACCAGGTGATTATACAGTAACTATTAGTGCAGAAGGCTATGTTACACAGGAGTTTATGATTACCTTAGATCCTGATGAGGAAGAAATTATTAATGCTACTTTAGTTTTAGAATAAAAAATTTAAATTTCACATAAAAAAAGAGCAATATCGAAAGGTATTGCTCTTTTTCTTTTTAAGTTATTATTAACTGAATTTGTATCAATATTTTAACCAATTATTAACAGGTATTGACGAAAAATTTTAACAATTTGCATTGCTCAAATAAGGACAGTATATTCGAGCTTTTTAAAACAGAAAAATAATGATAGAGACAGGTACAATTGATATAAAGTCAATTAACGAGAAAATTGAAAAAGAAAGTGCTTTTGTTGATTTATTGATGCTAGAAATGAACAAAGTCATTGTGGGTCAAAAGCACATGGTTGAACGTTTGCTTATTGGTTTGTTAGGGCGAGGCCATATTTTATTAGAAGGTGTTCCTGGTTTAGCAAAAACATTGGCTATTAATACCTTAGCACAAGCTGTAGACGGAAGTTTTAGCAGGATTCAGTTTACACCCGATTTATTACCAGCAGATGTTACCGGAACCTTAATTTACAACATGAAGCTTAGTGATTTCTCTATAAAAAAAGGGCCAATTTTCGCCAACTTTGTACTAGCAGATGAGATTAACAGAGCACCAGCAAAAGTGCAATCGGCTTTATTAGAGGCCATGCAAGAAAAGCAAGTGACTATAGGTGACGAAACCTTTATACTTGATAAACCATTTTTGGTAATGGCAACTCAAAACCCTGTGGAGCAAGAAGGAACTTACCCTTTACCAGAAGCTCAGGTTGACCGTTTTATGCTAAAAACAGTTATCGATTATCCAAAAATTAACGAAGAGCAAATGATTATGAGGGCGAACTTAAAAGGGGCTTGGGATAAAGTAAACCCTGTAGTTTCTGTAGCTCAAATATTAAAAGCTCAAGAAGTAGTTCGTGAAGTTTATATGGATGAAAAAATTGAAAAATATATTTTGGATATCATTTTCGCAACACGTTATCCAGAAAAATATAAACTTGCCGATTTAAAACCACTTATTTCGTTCGGCGCATCACCACGTGGAAGTATAAATTTAGCAACAGCTGCTAAATGTTACGCCTTTATTAAACGTCGTGGTTATGTTATTCCTGAAGATGTTCGTGCAGTAGTTTACGATGTGTTAAGACATAGAATAGGCATTACGTATGAAGCGGAAGCCGAAAATGTAACTTCAGAAGACATCATCAACAAAATTATTAATGAAATTGAAGTACCATAAAAAGAAAAGCCCCCTAACCCCCAAAGGGGGAATTCTCACTCAGTTTAATAAAAAGGGCAAAATACTCAAGATGATTAAAATAACAATTTCAAATTAACATTTAACCGCAATCAATTCCCCCTTTGGGGGCTAGGGGGCTTCTATGGATACTAAAGAATTACTAAAAAAAGTACGAAAAATTGAGATTAAGACACGCCGGTTGTCTGATCATATTTTTGGAGGTGAATATCATTCAACCTTCAAAGGTCGAGGTATGACTTTTAGTGAAGTACGTCAGTATCAATTTGGTGATGATGTTCGAAGTATCGATTGGAATGTTACCGCGCGTTACAGCGAGCCTTATGTGAAAGTTTTTGAAGAAGAACGCGAACTTACCATGATGCTTATGGTTGATGTTTCGGGTTCTGAACTATTTGGAACACAACAGCAATTTAAAAATGAAGTGGTTACCGAAATTGCCGCAACCTTGGCGTTTTCAGCTACCCAAAATAATGATAAAATAGGGTTGATTCTCTTTTCAGATCAAGTGGAACTGTTTATTCCACCGAAAAAAGGACGATCGCACGTACTTCGAATTATTCGAGAATTAATCGAATTTAAACCAGAAAGTAAACAAACCAACATCGCCGAAGCTTTAAAATTCATGCAAAACGTCATGAAGAAAAAAGCTATTGTTTTTGTGTTGTCTGATTTTATTGCAGATGATTATCATCACACTATGAAAATAGTTGCTAAAAAACATGATGTTACAGGCATTAGAGTTTATGATAAACGGGAAGAAGACATTCCAAATTTAGGCATGGTTCAAATGGAAGATGAAGAAACAGGTGAGCTTATGTTGGTAAATACATCATCAAAAAAAGTAAGACTAAACTACGGTAAGTTTTATAACGAAAAAGTGAATTACTATAAAGAGAGTTTTACAAAATCTGGTGCAGGCACAATAGATTGTCGTGTGGATGAAAGCTATGTAAAAAAATTATTAGGCTATTTTAAAAGAAGAGGATAATCTCAGTTAAAAGTTAAAAGTTAAAAGTTAAAAGTGATAAGGCATAAGTTTCGAAATATACAATTATGTAAAATGAAGTCATTCGTCTTCGGTGGTCGTCCGTATTCAGGCTTTTTAACTATTGCCTTTTGCCTAATTACTTTAGTCTCATCAGCTCAAGTCTCATCTTCAATAGATTCAATTTCTATAAAAATTGGAGAACAAATTACCTATAAAATTCAAGTAGAAACAGACACTACAAGTTTAGTGGTTTTTCCAGAAGGGCAATCATTTACACCTCTAGAAATGATTGAATCCTATGCAATCGATACGGTAAAAAATAAAGACAAATATAATCTTATAAAAAAGTACGGATTAACCCAATTTGATTCTGGTAAATACACTATTCCGAGGCAAAAAATTATAGTTGGTAATAAAACGTTTTTCACCGATTCTTTAAAAGTTGAGGTTAATAACATACTTGTAGACTCAACAAAACAAGGGCTTTACGATATAAAACCAATCATTGAAGTTAAAAAACCATCGAGTAATTGGTGGAAGTATTTGTTGCTTATTTTGTTAATAATCGGTGTTGTTGGGTTTTTATTATACTGGTTTATTTGGCGGCAAAAACCACTTTCTGAAGAAGAAGAAATAGCATTACTTCCACCTTACGACAGAGCAAAATTAGCCTTAAAAAAATTAGATGAAAGTACTTATTTACAAAATGAAAATTTAAAAGATTACTATTCCGATTTAACATTTATTATAAGAAAATATCTTGATGAAAAAGTTTACGACCGTGCTCTAGAAAGCACAACAGATGAACTTATAAGTAGATTAAATTTACTAAAAGACGGTAACCAAGTAGATTTAAGTAAAGACGATATTAAAAACCTAGAAAGTATTTTAAAACGTGCCGATTTAGTAAAATTCGCAAAATCTGCACCAGACGTTGAGTTGGCAAAATTAGATAGAAATACCATTGATATTGAAATAGACCACGTAAAAGAAGCATTGCCGGAACCTACCGAAGAAGAAAAACTTTTAGATGAAAAATATCGAGAAGACCAAGCTCGAAAAAAGAAACGTAATAAAATAATATTAACAGTAGTTATAGCGGTCTTTTTGCTTGTCGCAACTTTTGTTGGGTTTTCTCTTAAATACGGCTTCAGTTATGTAAAAGATACTATTATTGGTAACAACAGTATGGAACTTCTAGAAGGCGATTGGGTAACTAGCGAGTACGGATTTCCACCAATAACAATTACAACGCCAGAGGTTTTAAAGCGTATAGAAACACCAATTCCTAACGAGTTACAAGGTCAAATGAAGATAAGCACATTTGGTTTTGAAGAAAAATCTAGAATTACTATTGTAGTTTCTAACACCATGCTTACACAAGCTCAAGATAGTTTGGATATACGACAAGCCATTGAAGGAAACTTGAAAACTTTAGAAAGTCGGGGCGCCAAAAATATTTTAACTACTAACGAAAAATTTACAACACCAAACGGTGCTGAAGGCATTAAAACTGAAGGCACGATGGATTATCCTATAGAAAATACAGATAATTATATTAACGGAAAATACACTTCTTTAAGTTTTACAAGTAATAATCAAGTCATTCAACAAATCATTTTAACATGGAAAAAAGATGATGTTTATGCTGATGATATTATGGAGCGCGTTTTAAATTCAGTCGAACTTAAAAAAGCAGAAGAATGATGTTTGAAGGAATCGAATTTTTAAATAAACAATGGTTTTGGTTGATGCTTGTGCTTCCGCTAGTTATACTTTGGTATATTTTTAAGCATAAAAAACAAACCGCCGAATTAAAAATATCAAGTTTAAAAGGCTTCAAAGTAACCCATTCTTGGTTGCCAAAAGTTAAACACGCCTTGTTTGTTTTACGCCTAATTGCGTTGGCTTTATTAATTACGGCTTTGGCAAGACCTCAAACAGTTGATGTGTCTACCAAAACGAAAACAACGAGAGGGATTGATATTGTTATGTCTATTGATGTATCAGCAAGTATGTTGGCTAAAGATTTATCGCCGAATAGGCTAGAAGCTCTTAAAAAAGTAGCTGCAGAATTTATAAAAGGAAGACCAAACGATAGAATTGGTTTAGTTGAATATGCTGGTGAAAGCTATACAAAAACCCCAATTACAAGCGATAAAGCTATTGTTTTACGTTCATTAAGAAGTATACAATATAATACTATTATTGAGGGCGGCACTGCCATTGGGATGGGTTTAGCAACATCTGTTAACCGATTAAAAGACAGTAAAGCAACCAGTAAAGTTATTATTTTATTGACAGATGGTGTTAATAATTCAGGATTTATAGATCCTAAAATAGCCAGTGAACTTGCGGTTGAATATGGTATAAAAGTATACACTATTGGCTTGGGAACTAACGGAATGGCGTTATCGCCTATTGGAATTTTACCAAATGGACAATTTCAATATGGTCGTGCTCAAGTAGAAATTGATGAAGAATTACTTCAAGAAATAGCCGATGTTACTGGTGGAAGATATTTTAGAGCCACAAATAATAAGAAATTAGAAGAAATTTACGATGAGATTAATAAGTTAGAAAAAACAGAAATAGAAGAATTTAAGTTTTATAATTACGAAGAAAAGTACCGCTCATTAGTACTTTTAGCAGGCTTGTTGTTGCTTTTAGAGTTGCTATTGCGTTACACGGTCTTTAGAAGTTTTGTTTAACAAGAAGCAAGAATAGAGAACCAAGAAAAAAGATAAATAATAAAAAAGCACTCGTAGATTCATTGCTTTACTACTGACTGAATACTGCGACTGAAAACTGAGAAAATGTATCAATTAGAAGAAAAAATATGGTTTTGGGTATTAGGGATTATTCCTGTAATATGGCTATTCTTTTTGGTGCTTCAATTCTGGAAATATAAAGCACAAAATAAATTTGCAGATGCCGCATTACTTAAAAAATTAAGCCCGAATAAATCAATTTTCAAACCAGTTTTAAAAATGGTTGTTTTAAGTCTAGCCTTTGCATGTTTAGCTATTGCTTTGGTTAATCCTAAAATTGGAACAAAGTTAGAAACCGTAAAACGAGAAGGGGTTGATATTGTTTTTGCTGTCGATGTTTCTAAAAGTATGCTAGCAGAAGATATTGCACCAAACAGATTAGAAAAATCGAAGCAATTAGTCACTCAAATTATAAATAATTTGGCGAGTGACCGTGTTGGTATTATTGCTTATGCAGGAAAAGCGTTTCCACAATTACCCATAACTACAGATTATGCGTCGGCAAAAATGTTTTTGCAAAGCATGAATACTGATATGATATCATCACAAGGAACCGCTATAAATGAAGCCATAAAATTAGCAAAAACGTATTTTGATGATGAAGAACAAACAAACCGCGTACTCATTATTATTTCAGATGGCGAAGATCATAGTGAAGAAGCAGTAGCGGTTGCTGAAGAAGCTAATGAAGAAGGGATTAGAATCTTCACCATTGGTGTTGGCGATTTAAAAGGAGGGCCAATTCCAGAGAAAAGAAATGGGATTATTCTAAATTATAAAAAGGATAATCAAGGCGAAACGGTTATTACTCGATTAAACGAAGAAACGCTTAAAAATATAGCTGCAGAGGCTAACGGAGTATATATAAATGGAAAAAACACGAATGATGTTGTTGAAAATATTCGGGAAATTTTGAATGGTATGGATAAAACAGAATTTGAATCAAAACAATTTGCTGATTTTAAAAATCAGTTCCAATGGTTTTTAGCTTTAGGTATTTTCTTTTTATTGATTGATATTTTTCTATTGGAACGTAAAACAGCATGGTTAAAAAAACTGAATTTATTTAATGAAGATTTATAAAATTTTTAACGAATAATAAGTATTAGGTTTTCTATATTAGGATGTATAATAAACAGAGCATGAAAAATTTAATAGTAATTATAACCATATTAACAGTAGCATTTGGCAATGCTCAGGATAAAGATAAAGCTGTTGAATTGGCTATAAAAAAAGCGAACACGTATGTGTACGAGGCAAATGAGCTAATTGGTAATGATGATTTTGTTTCTGCAGAAATGGAATATAGAAAAGCCATTTCAGAACAACCCACAAGCGTTGCAGGTGTTTATAATTTAGGAAATTCATACTATCAAAAAGGTAATTTTGAAGAGGCTTTGTACCGTCATCAGCAAGCTGCTAAAACAACAACTTCAAAAACAGAAAAACATAAAGCATTTCATAATATTGGTAACATATTAATGAAAAACAAAAAGTGCAAAGAAGCTGTTGAAGCTTTTAAAAATGCATTACGAAACGACCCAACGGATGATGAAACACGTTATAATTTGGGTTTAGCAAAAGAATGTGCTGAACAGCAAAAACAAGATCAGCAAGACGAAAATAAGGACGACGAAAACAAAGATAAAAAGGACGAGAATAAAGATAATAAAGACCAAAAAGAGAACGAGGATAAAAAGGATAAAGAAGGCGACGACAAAAAAGATAAAAAAGACGAAGGCGACCAAGAAAAAAAGGAAGGTGAAGATAAAAAAGATGAGGAAGGTAAGCCTAAGGACGAAAAAGAAGACAAAGGAAAAGGAGATGAAGAAAAGAAAGAGCAGCAAAAGCCTCAGCCCAAGCCAGGACAAATGTCTCCGCAACAAATAAAAAACTTGTTAGAAGCCATGAATAATCAAGAGCAAAAAGTTCAAGAGAAAATGAATGCTGAAAAACAAAAAGGCGTTAAAGTTAAAACCGAAAAAGACTGGTAAAACGAATTACGAATTACGAATTATGATTTTTGATTAACGATTAACGATTAACGATTAACGATTAACGATTAACGATTAATGAATTAAGAAGTTTGATGAAAACAAATGAATTAGAAGAAAGAGTCATTGATTTTGCAGTTTTAATTATAGGCATTGTTGAACATGTTAAGAATAATTATGTTGGTAATTATTATGGAAATCAATTAATTCGTTCTTCGGGTTCGCCAGCGTTAAATTATGGTGAAGCTAGAAGTGCAGAATCTCATAAGGATTTTGTTCATAAAATGGGAATTTGTTTAAAAGAATTCAGAGAATCATATAACTGCCTCAAGATTATCAATAAGGCTAAATTATATAATGGGAATCAAGAAACTATAAAAAAAGCTTTAGACGAAAACAATCAATTAATTTCAATTTTTGTTGCAAGCATTAAAACATCTAAAAATAATAATTCAAATCTCAAAAATCGTTAATCGTTGTTCGTTAATCATATGAAATCGATAAAACATATATCAATCCTATTATTAATACTTGCTGGTCATTTGGTTACAGCCCAAGTAGAGTTTGTAGCAAAAGCAAGTAAACAGAAGTTGGGTATAAATGAGCGTTTGCGTATTGATTTTGAAATGAATCAAGATGGTGATAATTTTAACCCACCAGATTTTACAAATTTTGACGCTAGCGGACCTAATCAATCGGTTAGTAACCAGTGGTTTAATGGCGTTAGAACTTATAAAAAAACCTATACTTATTTTTTAACACCAACTAAAAGAGGAAATTTTACTATCGGGCAAGCATCTATTACTATAGATGGAGAGGTTTATAAAACAGTACCAATAAAAATTGAGATAACCGCTGCCATTGATACTCCAAAAGATCCTAATGACCCAAATTATATCGCTTCAGAAAACATTCATTTAGTGGCTGAAGTGTCCAATACTAACCCTTATTTAAATGAAGCTATTACTGTAGTTTATAAGCTATATGTATCGCCGTCCATAGGCGTAACGGATATTAATGAAATAGACAGTCCGAGGTTTAACGACTTTTGGAGTCAGAATATAGATACTCAAGGATCTAAAATTCAGAACGGGACATATAATGGAGAAGATTATAGATATCTAGTTTACAGAAAAGCAGTTTTGTATCCTCAAAAAACTGGAAAACTAGATATAGAACCACTTACTTTAAAACTCGCCATGAGCGTGCCAACGAACAGACGCGATATTTTTGGAAGCAGAATGATGACTCGTGTGAGCAAAACGATATCGGCAGGTAACAAAACTATTGATGTTAAACCTTTGCCAGAAGCAGGTAAACCTGCTGATTTTACTGGAGCTGTTGGTAATTTCAATTTTAATGTTTTTGCTTCAAAAAGAGTTTTAGACGCATCGGAGTCATTACAACTAAAAGTTGAGGTTAAAGGCAATGGAAATTTGAAATTGTTTAAGCTTCCTAAAATTTCGCTACCAAGCTCCTTGGAAGTTTATGAGCCAGAGCATGACGAAAATGTACAGACTAATTTACTTGGAATGAAAGGGAGTATTTCTGATAGTTATACGGTTGTACCGCAGTACAAAGGGAAATATCCTATACCTAGTATTTCATTTTCTTTTTTTGATTTAGAAACTAAAAGTTACAAGCGTTTATCGTCTGCTGAAATTGTAATAGATGTATTAAATGGACCATCAAGTAATACTGCTAATAATGAAAATACAGCTATTTCAAATACTGGAAAACAACCCGTAGTTTTAAATAATAATCAGTTTGCTTTTATAAAAACTACACCTAATTTCACAAGCATAAAATCATCATATTTCTTTAAAACAAAACTGTTTTGGAGTTTGTTATTCCTGCCTTTTTTAGCAATTCCTTTAGCCATATTCATTAGAAGAAATAAAGCGACCAGAGACGCCGATGTTTATGGAAATAGAATTAGAAAAGCAGATAGATTAGCTAAAAAATATTTAAAAGGAGCTAAAAAATCTTTAGGACAAAAAGAAGCTTTTTACATTGCTTTAGAAAAAGCATTGCATAATTATTTGAAAGCAAAATTACATATTGAAACAAGCGATTTAAGTAAAGATAAAATGGATAGTTTACTTAAACAAAAACAAGTTAATGAAACTATAATTAAAGATTTTATTAGCATTTTAGAAAGTTGTGAGTTAGCACGTTACACACCAATTGATATTGTAACGATGCAAGAAGATTATAATAAAGCAGCTAAAACTATTTCTTTAATTGATAAACAGGCACGTTAAGATGAAGACCATTTTATACATATTGTCATTTTTATTAAGTGCAATAAGCTTTGCGCAAAACGAAACGTTATTCGAGCAAGCAAACACGTTATACAATCAAGGAAAATATAGCGAAGCTATTGATAAATACACATTAATTTTAGAAACAGGTAATCACTCCGCTTCCCTATATTTTAATCTTGCAAACGCAAATTATAAACTTAATAATATTGCACCTAGTATTTATTATTATGAAAAAGCATTGAAATTAGCGCCAAATGATAATGATATAAAAAACAATATAACCTTTGCAAGAAATATGACTATTGATGCCATAGACACTATTCCTGAGGCTGGTTTATCTAAACTTTTAAAAAACATTACGAATACATTTAATTTTGATACTTGGGCAAAAACTGCAGTTGCTTTAGTTTTCGTCTTTGTTATTTTGTTCCTTATCTATTATTTTGCTTTTTCATCTGTAAAAAAACGATTAGCATTCATAGGAAGTATAAGCGCTTTGATTTTATGTTTTGTTTCAGTTTTATTTGCATTTCATAGCTACAATTTAGGAAAAATAGATAAGCCTGCGATTGTTTTTGCTCAAGAAAGTAAAATTAAAAGCGAACCAAATGTAAGAAGTGAAGAATCTTTTAGATTGCATGAAGGCACGAAAGTGCAAGTGCTTGATACCATTGGCGAATGGAAAAAAATTAAACTATCTGACGGGAAAACTGGATGGGTTTTATCAGAGGATGTAAAAATGTTGAATGATTTTTGATTACTCTTTAGCAAAAGAGTATATTTACCTTTCTAATATTTTAAAGTAGATGCACAGAAATACAGTTTCTATAATATTATCAATGATTTTTTTGGTGTTCTTAGTAGCTCCAACAGTTATTGCTATTGTTGACGATTCCATTGATATTTCCGTCTTTTACATCACATCAGAAGAGGAAGAAAAAGGAGCTGAAAAAAACAAAAACTCTGAAGTATTATTTTTAGAGGGTGCCACTCCTGAATCTTTTCTTATATCTAAAAAAACAACACACAACACGGGGTACTACTTCAAAAACTACCAGAAACCCCATTTAAATCTTATTTCTCCACCACCAGACTTAGGTTAAATTTTATTGGTTTTTATGCTATAATATGTTGATAGCTCAACAGATTGTAGCCGTATTTTTTTTATCAATTTAAATTAACTTATTATCTTATGTTTAAAACTATTAAGAATGACTTACCGGCGAGTATAGTCGTATTTTTTGTTGCATTGCCATTATGTTTGGGTATTGCATTAGCAAGTGGCGCACCACTTTTTTCAGGATTAATTGCAGGCATTATTGGTGGTATAATTGTAGGGTCGTTAAGCGGTTCTAAAATAGGCGTTAGTGGCCCTGCGGCTGGATTAGCTGCCATAGTTTTGGCTGCTATTGCTACTTTAGGAAGTTATGAAAACTTTTTGGTAGCGGTTGTTTTAGGTGGAGTAATTCAATTGTTATTTGGCGTTTTAAGAGCAGGTGTTATTGGATATTATTTCCCATCATCAGTAATAAAAGGGATGCTTACAGGTATTGGTATAATCATTATACTAAAGCAAATACCCCACTTTTTTGGTTATGACCCTGACCCTGAGGGCGATTTTGCCTTTTTCCAAGTAGATGGGCAAAATACGTTTACAGAAATTATAGATACAGTTAATCATATTAAACTTGGTTCTGCATTGATTGGAGCCATTAGTTTGGGTATTTTACTATTATGGGATAAAGTTTTATCAAAAAAAGGCAAGATATTTCAATTGGTACAAGGGCCTTTAGTAGCAGTGGTGGTTGGTATTGTATTTTATGTACTAACAAATTCTAATGAAGCCTTATCTATATCTCAATCGCATTTAGTTAGTGTTCCTGTGCCAGAAGATGCGACCTCTTTTTTAGCACAATTCAGCTTTCCAAATTTTAACGTTATTACAAATCCAGATGTTTGGATTGTGGCCTTTACCATTGCTTTAGTGGCAAGTTTAGAAACGTTGTTATGTGTAGAGGCTACAGATAAATTAGATCCTGATAAGAATGTAACCCCAACTAATAGGGAGCTATTAGCACAAGGAACAGGAAATATTATCTCTGGTTTAATTGGAGGGCTACCTATAACTCAAGTAATTGTGCGTAGTTCGGCAAATATTCAATCGGGAGGAAAAAGTAAGGCCTCTGCTATTATTCATGGGTTTTTTCTGTTAATTTCTGTAATACTTATTCCTAGATTATTAAACATGATTCCGTTGTCTGTTTTAGCTGCGGTTCTATTAGTAGTTGGTTACAAATTGGCAAAACCAGCATTATTTAAGAAAATGTACAATTTAGGATGGAAACAATGGATTCCATTTAATGTTACCGTTTTAGGAATTATATTCATCGATTTACTCTACGGAATTGGTTTAGGATTAGGTGTAGGAATTATAGTTATCCTATTAAAGAGTTACCAAAACTCACATTTCCTTCATATAGAAGATAAAAGTAATGGGAAACATAAAATTAAAATGACCCTTGCTGAAGAAGTTACTTTTTTTAATAAAGGCGCTATTTTAAAAGAATTAGACAGTTTACCGAGAGATACTTATTTAGAAATAGATATACTTAAAACGCGATACTTGGATAATGATATTATCGAAATTTTAGAAGATTTCGCATATAAGGCCAAAGAGAGGAATATTGATATTAAGTTAGTTTCAAAACGAGGAGTTGTTGAAAACCCAACAAGTTTTATTGGCTTTTTTGATGAAAGACCAAAATCTAAAATAAGTTTAAGCTAAAAATATCATGAAAATGGGCCATAACAATTCCTGATGTGAACCTACATTATTGTTGGTGAATTACATTTAACCATTAAAAAAATAATAAAATTTGAACAAATGAAAAAAAATAAATATAAAATATTAGTGCTATCAGAATTAAATGAATCTACAAATACAATACTAAAAAGCACAATAAGTTTAGCTAAAATGATTGATGGAAGTATTGATTTTTTATGCGTAAAGAAGCCTAGTGAAATTGTTGAAAAAGAAAATCAATTATCAGCAATTCGTAATATCAATCAAGAACATTTTGCAATGAAAAAGGAGATTATAAACTTGATAGCTCCAATTTCCAATGATTATAATATTAATATAAATCACACATTATCATATGGGAATGTAAAAAGCGAAATAGGTAATTATATTAAAGAACACAAGCCGGATATAATTGTAATTGGTAAAAGAAAATCTAAAATGCTTAATTTAATAGGAGATAACATAACAAGCTTTGTGTTTAAAAAACACAGTGGCGTTATTATGATATCTGCTAATGAAAATGCTCTTGAACCCAATAAGAAAATTGCTTTGGGCTTGTTAAATGATATAGAGGACTCTTTTGAATTTGCAAAAGATTTGATAGCGCACACCCAAAAACCAGTAAGATCATTTAAGGTTATTAATCAGTCAAACACATTAAAAGAAACTACCAATGTTAACAACAAAGAAAACGTGGAATATGTTTTTGAAGATAACGACAATACCATTGAAAACCTTTCAAATTATTTATCAAAAAATAACATTAACTTATTATGTGTAAATAGAGAAAAGAGATTGAATGATAAGTATTCAATGAAGGCCGACATTAATAACGTTATTAATAAACTTAACGTGTCAATGTTATTAACAACTAATCAAAAACTAAAATTTTAGCAATCTATTTATATCAATAATTAAAACAAATAAAGCACCATGAAAGCACATACAAGAGAAACACAATCAACAATGACACCAGAGAAGGCGTTACAATTTTTGAAAGAAGGAAACCAAAGATTTCAACAAAACTTAAAGGCTAACCGAAATTTATTAGAACAAGTTAATGATACTAGTGATGGACAATTTCCATTTGCTACCATTTTAAGCTGTATAGATTCTAGAGTATCGGCAGAATTGGTTTTCGATCAAGGTTTAGGTGATATTTTTAGCGTTAGAATAGCCGGAAATTTTGTAAACGAAGATATTTTAGGAAGCATGGAATTTGCCTCTAAGCTTGCAGGAACAAAACTAATAGTTGTTTTAGGGCACACAAGTTGTGGTGCTATAAAAGGCGCATGTGATGATGCCAAAATGGGCAATTTAACCAAGCTTATTGAAAAAATTACACCAGCAGTAAATGCCGTTTCAGAGCCTAAAGATAAAAGTTTAAGAAACTCTAAAAACTTAGATTTTGTTGATACAGTATCAAAAAAGAATGTAGAGCTAACCATTGGAAGAATACATAAAGAAAGCCCAATTCTTTCAGAAATGGAAGAGCATGGTGAGATAAAAATTATTGGAGCCATGTATGATATTAACACAGGCGCTGTTGATTTTTATGAATAGCCAAAAGGTAATGTGCAAAAACAGCATGAAACATCCATAACTAAATCTTGATACCCAAGGGAATGATTAAATGGATGCTACTTGTGACCAATAAGAAAACAATAGATTTAAACACATGAAAAAGAAAATGAATGTGGTAGCATTAATCTTAGTATTGATGCTGCCATTATTTTCCCAATCTCAAGACAGTGATTTTGGTAATTGGTTAATTTATATTGGTAATAAAAAATTGAACCAAAAATGGAATATCCATAACGAAGTGCAATACCGAAATTACAATGCTATGGGCGATTTAGAACAACTATTATTAAGAACAGGTTTGGGGTACACATTTAACGAAAACAAGAATAATGTTTTATTGGGTTACGGTTATATTTTATCAGAAAACTATATTGGTGATACAGATGAAAAGGTTTCGGTAAACGAGCATAGGATTTTTCAACAATTTACCTCGAATCAAAACATAGGAAAAGTAAAATTAAACCATCGTTACCGGTTTGAACAGCGTTTTGTAGAGTCGGATTTTAAGATGAGGTTTCGATACTTTTTAGCATTAAATATGCCTTTAAGTACTAAAGAAAACGGCCTTAGTAAATATTATTTATCTGCATATAATGAAATATTCTTAAACACAAAATCAGCTATTTTTGATAGAAACAGGGTGTACGGAGGTATTGGTTATACTGTAAATAAAAACGTTAGAGTTGAAGCTGGCTACATGAATCAGTTTTTTGAAACCACAAGTAGAGATCAATTCAACATTATAACATTTGTAAACTTCTAAAGCTAAAAATTAAACTAAAGTTAAAAAGCTAATACTTTTCGGTATTGGTTTTTTTTTTGGAAAAAGATGAATTATATTGGTGTTTCTTAATTTAATTTCAAACATGAAAAACATTTTTTCAAATATAAAAGGAGATGCCTTTGGGGGCATTACCGCAGGAATTGTAGCATTACCATTAGCTTTGGCATTTGGAGTGTCTTCCGGTTTAGGGCCTACTGCGGGGCTTTATGGTGCTATTTTTATAAGCTTTTTTGCAGCACTTTTTGGAGGCACTAGCACACAAATTTCTGGGCCAACAGCACCAATGACTGCTGTAAGCATGATTGTTATTGCTGGTATTATTGCAACTAATGATGGGGATGTTACTAAGGCGCTACCCGTAATTCTTACGGTGTTTTTATTGGCAGGACTCATGCAGGTAGGCTTGGGTATTTTAGGTTTGGGAAAATATATTAGATATATTCCATATCCTGTAGTTTCTGGTTTTATGACGGCAATTGGGGTAATTATTTTGCTCACTCAAATTTTACCATCCTTGGGGTATTATCCAAAAGAAGATGGCGAATTTGTAAACACTTTTAAACCACAAGCAGAAGAGGTTATTTTAGAAAATATTTTAAAGGAAGAAGCGGGAGAAGGTATTTTAGTTCTAGAAAATTTTAAAGAAACCATAAATAGGGCCGATGAAATTTCACAAGCGGATATTTTAAAAGAATCTCAAACTTTAGCTGCAAAAGATGCCTCTGGGGCATTAGGTGCTATAAAAGCTTTTCCAAAAGCTCTACAAAATATTAACTGGCTTGAATTAATATTGGCTTTAGGAACTATCTTTATTATTTATGGTTTCAAACGTATTACCAAAGCAGTGCCAAGTACACTAGTAGCATTAGTTGTAATGTCTGGAATTGCGATTGGTTTCGGGTTAAACTACAGACCTATTGAAGAAATTCCTAGCGGATTACCAATCCCAAATTTAGAAATTTTCACAAGCTTTAAACTAAGCAGTATAACACCATATATTTTTACAGCACTAACCTTAGCACTTTTGGGCGCCATAGATTCTTTACTTACAAGTGTGGTTGCAGATAACATGACAAAAACCAAGCATAAACCTAATAAAGAGTTGGTAGGTCAAGGTATTGGTAATAGTATAGCTGCTATTTTTGGCGGAATTCCAGGAGCTGGAGCTACTATTAGAACCGTTGTAAATATCACATCCGGCGGAAAAACTAAATTATCAGGAATGATTGCTGGTGTCATGTTACTTATAATCCTTTTAGGCTTAGGGCCATTAGCCTCTAAAATACCAGCAGCTGTTTTGGCAGGTATATTAATAACCGTAGGTATTGGCGTTATGGATTATAAGGGGTTAAAAGCCATACCTAGTTTGCCAAAAGATATTAAAATAGGGCCATTTAAAATGAGTTCAGAAGTTTTAATTATGCTTGTTGTATTGGTGCTTTCTACATTTTGGAATTTAGTATATGCTGTAGGTATTGGTTTAGTAATTGCCTCTTTAATGTTTATGAAGAAAATAGGAGATTTAACAGCCGAACGAAGCGATGTAAAACCACTAAAAGAAGAAGCTTGGGCAGATGAAGCAACTTTTCCAAATAGTTTAAAAGAAGAAGTGTTTATAAAACATCTTAAAGGGCCTTTATTCTTTGGTTCTACTAGTGATTTTCAAGCGCTAACACAACAAATTCCAAGTACTGCAAAAACGGTAATTTTAAGATTAGGACGGATGCAATATATGGACCAATCAGGTCTTTACGCTATGGAAGATATGCTTCAAGATTTAAATAAAAAGGAAATTGAAGTCCTTTTTGTTGGATTGTTAAGACAGCCAAAATATATGATGGAACGTATTGATATTATTCCTGATTTAATTCCTAATGAACATATTTTTAAGGATTTTAAAGCGTGCTTAAACTGGATAAAGCAAAATGTAAAAGACCAACATTAAAAACTAATACTATGGATTTAGATAAAGTTTTTCAAAATAATAAACAATGGATTAAAGATAAACTAGCTGTTGATAACAATTATTTTGAAGAATTAGGTAAAGGCCAAAATCCAGAGTTATTATACATAGGATGTAGTGATAGTCGTGTAACAGCTGAGGAACTAATGGGTGCGCAACCAGGAGAAGTTTTTGTACATAGAAACATTGCCAATATGGTATCCGGAATCGATTTAAATGTGATGTCTGTAGTTGAATATGCAGTAACTCATTTAAAGGTAAAGCATGTAGTAGTTTGTGGACATTATGCTTGTGGTGGCGTAAAAGCTGCAATGCAATCTGCAGATTTGGGAGTTCTTAATGGATGGTTACGAAATATCCGTGATGTGTATAGAATCCATAAATTAGAATTAAATAACATTGAAGATGAAGAGAAAAAATATGATAGATTGGTTGAACTTAATGTTAAGGAACAATGTGTTAACCTAATTAAAACAGCTGCAGTACAAAAGGCTTACAGAGACAGGGGTTTGCAAGTACACGGTTGGGTTTTTGATGTACATACAGGAAATCTAATCGATTTAAAAATTAATTTCGAAAAGTATTTAAGAGATATAATGGAAATTTATCATTTAGATTAATTTCAAAAAACGGCTCTCAATTTAAAAGAGGGTTTTTTTATGCTTCATTATTAAGCGAATCAACTTCCTCTTTAATCGTTAAAATACTGGGGAAAATCTTCGGCACGAAAGATTTAACGGGACTATAGAGTGCGGAATCCGCCATGTTTTCTTCATCAACAAAAGTGATGGAGCTATTCATTTTATCAAAAATATTTAAAATTACACTTAAAACAAGCGCAATTTTTAAAGCACCAAAAAGAGCTCCTAAAAGTTTATTTATAATGCCTAATGCAGCAAAATCTGCTAATTTAGTAAGTGCTTTTCCTGCTAGTGCAATAGCTAAAACAATAATTACAAAAGTAATAGCAAAGGCAGCAATATTTATGGTTTTTTCGTTCCATTCGGTTTTTGTTTGTAAAAATTCAGCAGCAAAATTACTAAAATGGATAGCGCCGTAAACACCAGCAATTAAAGCAACTAATGATGCTACTTCAACAAAAAGCCCTTTCATAAAACCGCGAACCAAACCAAATAAAATTAAAGCCCCTAAAACAATATCGATAATGCCCATAACAAAAATAAATTTCCGTAAATATATAATAAATTCTCTCCTTTTTAAGGTGAGATGTCACGAAGTGACAAAGCCATTCATTAACTTTGCAACTTTAAAATTATTATGTCTAGAGACGAACAATTAAAGGAACGCTGGGAGTTTGTTGTTGAAAAACTATCCAATCAATTTGCAGATGGTGACAAATTGGATCTTGATGCCATTATTTATTTAATAGGTGTTCAAGAATTAGGGCAGCTAGAAAGGGCCTTTAAAAAAGACCAAAAGTTAGACCTTATGCATATCGCTATTTGCAAATTGCTAACACCTTATGGCTATTACGAACTGGATTTTGTAGATGATGAGGGTTGGCCACATTACAAAACTTTAGAAGTTTTACCTCATTTAAAAGCTGGAGAACAAAGTGTTTTGATGAAAGAAGCCATTGTAAATTACTTTTTGGAAACAGAGTATATAGATTAAGTTTTAACAGGTCATAACGAAGTAAATTTTTATTTATTGTCGTAACCCTGTTTCTTTTTTGACAGATTACTTCGTCGTTTCCTCCTCGTAATGACGATAAATTGATTAAATTTGCCATCATTTTTATATGTCATGATAGATAAAATAAACCAACTCATAACTGAAGCCGAAGCTTTTAAAGCCCAATCGAAAGAAGAGGTTGAAGCTTTCCGTATAAAATATTTAGGTAAAAAAGGACTTTTAAACGACTTTTTTGCTGAGTTTAAAAATGTAGCAAACGATCAGAAAAAAGAATTTGGTCAAACCATAAACAAGCTTAAAAAAACAGCTGAGGAAAAAGTAAATACTTTAAAAGAAGAGTTAGAAAGTAAAGAAGAAGTAAAAGGTGTTTATGGCGATTTATCTCGCCCAGGAGAACCTATTCAAATAGGTGCACGACATCCTATTTCTATTGTAAAAAATCAAATTATAGATATTTTTTCACGTATAGGTTTTAACGTAAGTGAAGGTCCTGAAATTGAAGATGATTGGCATAATTTTACTGCATTAAATCTTCCAGAATATCATCCAGCACGCGATATGCAGGATACCTTTTTTATTCAAACCAATCCAGATATATTACTACGTACGCACACCAGTTCGGTACAAGTTCGATATATGGAAAATAATAAACCGCCTATTCGTACCATTTCTCCGGGTAGAGTTTATAGAAACGAAGCTATTTCGGCGCGTTCGCACTGTTTTTTCCATCAAGTAGAAGGCTTGTATATTGATAAAGATGTGAGTTTTGCAGATTTAAAACAAACGCTTCAACATTTCACAACTGAAATGTTTGGGAAAAGTAAAATACGTTTGCGTCCGTCATACTTTCCATTTACGGAACCAAGTGCTGAGGTTGATGTGTATTGGGGTTTAGAAACCGAGATTGATTATCGTATTACAAAAGGCACAGGTTGGTTAGAAATTATGGGTTGTGGTATGGTTGACCCTAACGTTCTTGAAAATTGCGGCATAGATTCTAAAGAATACTCGGGTTTTGCTTTTGGTATGGGTATAGACCGTATCGCGATGTTATTGCATCAAATAGGAGATATTCGTTTGTTGAGTGAGAATGACGTGAGGTTTTTGGAGCAATTTAAGAGTGCTTTGTAGATTTTTTAATGTTCGTTTAACATTACCTATATATAAGATTTGTTGCGTGTTTAAGCACTTAATTTAGCAAATAATTAATAGCGTTTTGCATGCAGTGTTTTTTATACGGTTAATTTATTTCGATTCATTTCCTGAAATGAAAGATGGTGGTGGCGGTGAATCTATTGTCCAAGTTCCTTGCCAATTTTCATACTTCCAGACGTTATTATCTTTCACAAATATTGCAGTATAAAAAACTTCGCCAACATAAGTTCCTTCTGAAAATGCTTTAATGCGACCATTAATAATTCCAACATTGTCATAAACTTTTATTTGTTGGTCGAAAAAATCAAAACTCAAAATTTCAAGCATTTCAATTCTTTTTGTGTCGGCTAGAAATTCCGCCTTATTTTGAACAATTCCATCTGCATTTATAGTAAAGAAATTGTCGGAAACATCAGTTTTGAAATATTCAGGAACTTTTGTGAGAGTCAGATTTTTCCACATTTTTTTAAAAGCACTATCGAGTTCTTTCTTGGCAAGTTCTGAATCATTACTTTTTGTTATAGCTGATTTTGATTTGTCTATTTGAGAACAGCCAACAATTAATAATAAGCAAAAAAATAAAATTGCTTTTAATGAGAATATTTTAGTCATAATCATTTTTTTATGCCTACTCTAATCGGTTTTCGGCTTACTCCGCTTTAATTCAAATAGCTCTGTACCAATTTACAACGTTGGTTTTTTCGCATTGTTTACAATATTTTAGTGATAAAAAATCGTTTTAATAGTATTTATAGATTGTTAAACGAAGTTATCTTTTTTTTCTGACAAAGGCAAGTTTCAAAATTTACAGAAATGATATATTTGTGGAATGAAAAAAGACATCCAAATTCCAAAAGTAGAAGGTGTTTACATAGCTGTTGTAAACGAATATAACGACATCTATAAAACACAAGATTGGAACGCCTATATTATAAACGATAAAGAGGTAGATTTAGAAATGGTGCTTATTGTTACTACTGGCTATTCTGAAGAAAAAATAACGTCTACGTTTAGAAAAAAAATAGACACACTTCCTAAAAAAAGTTATGCTAAAATTGAATTGATGCAAGAAGACTTATTTGCATTAAACAACACCTTTAAGGTTTCCTTTTTTGAAGGTAACCAAATGTTTGATAAAACCTATTTGTTTAGAAAAAACACGATTAATTTAAAAGCTTTACAAGCAATTCCTTTAATGGATGCACAAGGTGTTTTGGTGAAGTAAAACCCTTCCGTCTTTGATTTCTATTCTGAAATCAAATCCATACCGAATCAAGTTCGGCACAGGCTCTTCCCTTTTTTTAAGGGAAGGAGTTGTGTTTACTTTGCAATTTATAGTTTTAATAAAACTTATAAATTGAAAGAACTAACCTCTCATAATAAGAAAGTACTTGATTTTCAATTTAAGACCACAGATTATTGTTAAGTAATTCTCCTCCTTTTTAAGGAGGAGTGGATTCTATTTCGACACTTCGAAATAGGAGACGAGGTGGTTTTATAAACTCTTAAAATGGGAGCTTATTTCTTCTAATACAAAATCAATATCTTCAAATACTAGTTTGTTTTCAAATCTCATAACCTTGAAACCTAACATTTCTAATCTATTTGTTCGTTCTAAATCATAATTTTGTTGAGCAAAATCTAAATGATAAGCACCATCTAATTCAATAATAAGTTTTCCTTTAGGACAATAGAAATCTACAATAAAGTTTTCTATACTGTGCTGCCTTCTAAATTTACGTCCACCTAATTGTTTTTTTTGGAGGTATTTCCATAATGTAGCTTCAGCCGAAGTTAAATTTTTCCGAAGTTCTTTTCGACGTTCTTCTAAATATTTGTAATTATGGATATTATTCATTTTATGTTTAACCCTTCCGTCTTTGATTTTTTATTAAAATCAAATCCACCTTCCCTTAAAAAAAGGGAAGGATTTATGTTTACGTTTCAATTTATACTAAAGCACTTTTTAATCCAACTGCTCAGTCAATTTTTTAAATACCTTTTTAGGGTTTTTATTCTCGTATAGAATCTCATAAACCGCATTTATAATAGGCAGTTGTGTTTTCTTTTTATTTTTTTCGTTTAGTAAATGGGCGCTTTTGGTAGCATAATACCCTTCGGCAATCATACTCATTTCCATTTGTGCAGACTTTACAGTGTAGCCTTTACCAATCATATTTCCAAACATTCTATTTCTGGAAAACACTGAGTAACCGGTTACCAACAAATCGCCTAAATAAGCCGAATTATTAATGTTACGTTTCATTTTATGCATTTTTTTAATAAAGCGCTTCATTTCTCGAATAGAATTACTCATTAAAACACTCTGAAAATTATCGCCATAACCCAATCCGTGAGCAATTCCAGCAGCTATTGCATAAATGTTTTTCAACATTACGGCATATTCAACACCTATAACATCGTCACTAGTTTTAGTTTTTATATAATCGCTAGCTAGGTTTTTAGCAATAGCTTTTGCTTTTTCTGCATCTGAGCATGAAATAGTTAAATATGATAAACGCTCAAGCGCTACTTCTTCAGCATGACATGGGCCAGCGATAACAGCTATATTATCAAACGGAACTTTATAAATATCATGAAAATGTTGGCCTACCAACAACCCTGTTTCAGGCATAATGCCTTTTACAGCAGAAACTATTATTTTATTTGAAATATCAACAGTTAGTTTTTCTAATTCGCTGTGTACAAACGCAGACGGGATTACAACTATTAAAACATCGGCATAATCTGCTATTTCATTTATATCATTACTAAGTTTTAATTGCTCTAAATGAAACTCAACCGAACTTAAATAATTAGGGTTATGTTGCTCCCGTAATAAATGTTCTTTGGTGTAAACACTTCGCATATACCAACCTACTTCATTTAAATTTTCACAAAGCATTTTCACAATAGCTGTTGCCCAACTTCCTGCGCCAAAAACCGCATATTTTAAAGGTTTATCCATAAATAGAGAATTGTTTTGAAATTCAAAAATACACAAAATATTAATGATGTATAAGTGAATAAATTATAACAAATTTGATTTTTGGCACGCCTTTTGGAATTAACTACATAGAAACCCTAAAAACGTTTATTATGAAGACTATAAAATTACTTTTAAGCTTTGCCTTAGTTTCAACACTTTTCACTTCTTGTTATACAGAAGTTGTTGTTGATGATTTTGCTGAACCTAGAATATCAGTCAATCAATTACTAAGCTCATACGAATTATGGTATGTAGATATTAATGCCACTCAAGGTTTTGGAGAAACGCCATTTTTACAAAAGGCTTTCACTATTTCGTTTAGAAATGGTGTGGTTTATGCCAATAATAATATTGTTGGACTTGGAGATAGCGGAAATGGTTTTGGAATTGATGTTGGCGAATATGATGCTTACGATATGATTTTAGATGTATTTCATGATATTGATGGTTTTGAAACTTTTGATGTATTTCAAGTAGATAATAATACCATAGAATTGTATAACCCTAACAACGATACCTCTTATTTTTTAGATGGTTACCAAAGAAGCAATTTCGATTACGATTTTGTTTTCTACGATAACATTCATTATTTCTTACAAGAATATGAAGCTTGGGAAAAGACTTTTACCAGCAACTTTGGAGCGCTAAACGAATTTGATAACGAAAACTATTTACAGTTTTTAGCTGGAGGAAACGATTCTGAATTTAGAAGCTCGCAAGATGATTTTGGGATAAATCCAAATAACTTAATCTGGGATTATACAGGCATTTATGGCGTTGGAAATGTAAGTGGTGATATGTACCTAAAAACTTTAACATTAGATTATGATTTCTTCGACAATGAATATTTTGAATTGAGCGTTATAAATGACGGAAAGATAGAGTTATATCATCCAGATTCTGAAACCGTTTATGAATTTAAAGGACGAGGATATATACAATATTTAAAAACAGAAAACACAAAAGGGAAATCAACTGATTCTAAACAAGACAAAAAACGTAAGTTTAAAAAAGATAGAGTTGAAAACCCTAGAGAAAATACAAGAGTAAAATAATTTTGGTTGGTTATTTAGTTTAGAAACCGTTTAGAGCATCTGCTTTAAGCGGTTTCTTTTTTCTATATAACGAAATGATTTTCGTAATTAGGCTAGAACTAGCAATAAATTTAGATAGGGTATTACCAAATGTTTTTATTTCGTTTCTAAATTCAAATTTTCCAACACAGTTTTTAATTCTGCAAGAGATTTTTCCTCAATCAATTCCGTATTTATTCTTAATTCAGTTGAGTCAGTTTTTAGTATATAATCTCCAGCAAACTTTTTAATCTGCTTTATTTCGTTCAGATTTATTTTTTTCGGAATTAAGTGATTTTTTTGAGATAATTCCGTTTTCTATCGTCAGATACTGTTTGTTGTTTTCAAAGAAATAAGTTCCTATATATAAAATTCCGATTATTAAATAACCATAGTTAAAAATATTGTTTGAATCAGAGATAACAGCTATTGTTCCGAGAATAAAAAATAGTATTTCGAAAATCAAAGAAAGTTTAAGCCGCTTTTTTTTAAATCGTATTTTCATTTTTTGGTAAATGTTTGGTAACAATATGATCAGAAATCGTTTTAATGTTTTATATCTAAGGCTAAACACATTTACCTGATTTTTCTGATAAAAAAAGTGCTTATCATTTATAAAAATTCATCTCATCCAAATATTCCCAAACATATTCTGGAAGCATAGGTTTTACATTTTTACCGGTTTTAATGGAGTTTCTAATAAAGGTTGAAGAAATTTCCATAATTGGTGCATCTATAAAATGAACTTTATTATGCGTATGAAATTGCGTTTCTGTATTGTCTTTGGAAATTCTAGGGTATACGTAAATATCGTGATTTTCAATAATTACTTGGTAGTTTTTCCACTTATGAAAACTCTTTAAATTGTCTTCCCCCATAATTAAAGCAAACTCATAATCTGGATGCTTTTCCTGTAAATGAACTAAAGTATTTATGGTGTAATTGGGTTGTGGTAAGTTAAATTCTATATCGCTAGGTTTTAGTTTGGTATAATCTTTTGTAGCGCGATAAACCATTTCTAATCGCTGATAATTATCAAGCAAACTACTTTTCTTTTTAAACGGATTATGTGGTGTAACTACAAACCAAATCTGGTCTAAATCGCTGTGTTCTGCTAAATGATTTGCAATGACTAAATGCCCAATATGAATGGGATTAAAAGAACCAAAATACAGTCCAATTTTCATTTTTAAGATTTTAGAAAATTACCAACTAAAACTTCAGCATCTTTAAGTGCTTTTTCTAAATTATCATTAACAATAATAGTATCAAATAAAGGCGCAGTTGCTAATTCTGCTGATGCTTTTGCAACCCGCATATTTATTTTATCGGCACTTTCGGTTTTACGCTTTTTAAGTCTTATTTTTAGTTCGTCAATACTTGGTGGTTTTACAAAAACGGCTAAGGTTTGTTCAGGAAACTTACGTTTTATTCGCAATCCACCTGATACATCAATATCAAAAATAACGTTTTTACCTTTTGCCCAAATACGCTCTACTTCGTTTTTTAAAGTACCGTAAAAATTATCGCGATATACTTCTTCCCACTCTAAAAATTCTTCGTTTTTTATTTTGTTTTTGAATGCTTTAGCAGATAAATAATAATAATCTTTTCCTTCTATTTCTGTACTTCTTTTTTCTCTTGAAGTTGCAGATATTGAAAATTCTAGATTTAAGTTTTCTTGCTTAAGTAAATGCCTCACAATGGTTGTTTTTCCAGAGCCAGATGGTGCTGAAAACACGATGAGCTTACCTTGTTTATTTGTTTCTTTCGTCAATATTCTTATTTTTAATTAAAGCACATTCAATAATTGTTCCTTAATTTTTTCAAGTTCATCTTTCATTTGTACTACCAATTGTTGCATGGGCGCATAGTTACTTTTAGAGCCAATAGTGTTAATTTCTCTTCCCATTTCTTGACCAATAAACCCTAGTTTTTTACCATTAGAATCTTTTGAATTTATAGATTCTGTAAAATAATTTAAGTGGTTTTTTAAACGTACTTTTTCTTCGGTAATATCAAATTTTTCAATGTAGTAAACCAGTTCTTGTTCAAAACGGTTTTCATCATATTTCTCTTTTAAATCTTGAACACCTTTAAGTAAACGCTCGCGAACACCTACAACACGCTCCGGATCCATAATAATAATATCGTCTAAAATGTTACTTATTTCAACAACACGATTGTTAAAATCTAGTTCAAGCACTTTGCCTTCGTTAAGGCGGTAATTATTCAATTCTGTTATAGCTTTGTCAATCTCTTTTTCAATAGCTTGCCATTCCGTTTCATCAATTTCTTCACGTACCGTATTTAAAGCATCTGGAAAACGCACTGCCATTTTTAGTAATTCTAAATCATCACTATTTACAACTTCTCTAAGTTGTTTCATGTATTGCTTAACAACGGGCGTGTTAATTTGAGTTGAAGTATCGTCTGCCGTAGCTTCAACATAAATAGAAAAATCTACTTTTCCGCGCACTAATTTATCTGCAAGTAACTTCCTGATAATTAGCTCCTTTTCTCTATAAATAGAAGGCATTCTAGCATTTAAATCTAAACTTTTACTATTTAAAGATTTAAGTTCAATAGTTATTTTTTTTGTGGGTAATTGTAAAACAGATTTTCCGTAACCTGTCATTGAATAAATCATAAAATTCGGTATTAAGTTCGACAAAGGTAATTAAAACTGAAAGGATAGGAAATAGTAAAAAGGATGTTAAAAAAATTACTTTAAAAGTACATTTGTGGTTTTTGGTGTAATTAATGATATTTTTGTTGAAAACGGATTAACTAAAAATTATTTTGATGAAATTATCGCCTCACATATTTAGCCTTATTATACTTTTTTTTATGGCTTTTGGGTGTAAAGAAAACAAATCTGAAAACCATTTAGTTCCAGATAAAACTCAAGAAATTGTTGCAAAAATTATTGTAACAGATAGTTTAATAAATCATCCACCAAATGGTATGCTCTGGATTCCTGATGGCACTTTTATGCAAGGAGCAGTATCTCAAGACCAAATGGCAATGCAACATGAAAAGCCGCAACACTCTGTAACTGTTGATGGTTTTTTTATGGATATTACAGAAGTTACAAATGCCCAATTCGCCAAATTTGTTGATGAAACGGGTTATATTACAATAGCAGAACGAGAAATTGATTGGGAAGCTATGAAAAAACAGTTGCCCGAAGGCACCCCTAAACCTCATGATTCTGTTTTGCAACCAGGATCTTTACTTTTCAAGAAAACAAAATCGTCTGTTCCTAATTTATACGATTTTTCACAATGGTGGCGATGGTCTATTGGCACAAATTGGAGGCACCCAAAAGGACCAGAAAGTAATATAGAAGGGAAAGATAATCATCCTGTTGTACATGTTTGTTATGAAGATGCTTTAGCATATTGCGAATGGGCTGGAAAGCGTTTGCCAACAGAAGCTGAATGGGAATATGCTGCTAGAGGTAACCAAAATAACACCACATATTTTTGGGGAGATGATAGGTCTCAGTTATCTAAAAGAGCAAATAGTTGGGAAGGTGAATTTCCTGTAAACAACACATTAGAAGATGGTTTTGAAAGAACGGCGCCAGTAAAAACATATCCCGCAAATAATTTTGGGCTTTTTGATATGGCTGGGAATGTATGGGAAATGACTACCGATTGGTATAACATTAATTATTACCAGGAATTAGTAGATTCCAATACTGCAATAGTAAACCCAAAAGGTCCAGATAAAGCATATAATCCAAGCAATCCTTACATACAAGAAAAAGTAATTAAAGGGGGTTCTTTTTTATGTAGCGATTCGTATTGTGCAAGTTATAGAGTTTCCTCTAGAATGGGAACAAGCATGGATTCCTCAGCTGAACATGTTGGGTTTAGAACTGTTGCAACTCCAGAAATGGTTATGAAATAAAATGATTTTTTGAATAAAATAAAAACCCCCTGTAAATCAATTATTTACAGGGGGTTTTGTTACTTTTTGCAGGGCTTTTCTTTAACAAAGAGGAACTATCCATATATTCTATTTTTTAGTTTATAATTAAAGCTAGTTTAGGTCATATGTTACTTCTTAATTGATTTAGACTTCTAGTAATTAAGTCAATAAATATTTTGATAAGTTCAAATAAAAGTTAGACCATTATAAATAAATAACTGTGCTCGAACACATTTTATTGAATTTTTCTTTTTTTTCTTTCAAAAATTGAATAAGTTAGCAAAAAATACTTCTCTTTTATTGAGTATTATACACCAAGCAAAGTCTAACAGATATTAATGAAGATGTGATAATGAAAAGATATAATGTTAAATGTATTAAAAGCGATACTTTAATAATAAATGGAAAGGGGGATCAATTAATTTGGAACAAAGCTGAAGTTCTTACTGATTTTATTTCTGCATGGGATAAAAAAATTCCTGGTAAAATTGAATTTAGAGCCCTTTGGGACTTAAAAAATTTATTCTTTTGTTTCAAGGTTTTTGACACAGAAATTAATATTGATAAAAAGGATAATAGTAAAAAAAGTATAAATAATTCGGATAGGGTAGAACTTTTTTTCAAAACAAATGATGCGCTTTCGCCTTATTATTGTTTAGAAATTGACCCTACCTCTAGAATTTTGGATTTTAAAGCTAATCCAAAAAAGGATTTTGAGTTTGATTGGAATTGGCCTAAAAAAGATATAATAGTTAAATCAGATATTCAAAATGATTTTTTCACTGTTGAAGGCGCTATAAGTATAACATCATTAAAAAAACTAGAACTAATACAAAATGATGAAATTAAAACAGGAATCTTTAGAGCAAAATATAATAAATTAGAAAATTCTAGTTATGAACCTACCTGGATTTCTTGGGTAAACCCCAAAACAAAACTTCCAAATTTCCACACGCCATCATCATTTGGTATTTTAAATTTATTAGAATTATAGTTTAATTCAGATAATCTTTTACATTTTCTGCATTTATAATGTACAAAGGTAATAGTACTTCCTTTGATATTTTTTTCTCAAAAATTAAATGCTCTACTAATAAAGATACACCCATGTAGGCTTGTTTTTTTGGATTTTGGTGTATTAAGAATTTAATGGTTTTTTTCTGTAAGTAGTTTATGTTTTGTTTTAATAAATCATAACCAACCAAGGCATAATCTTTGTCATCTATTTTTGAAATAACTTCGGCTATTTGATAAGATTTAGAAGTAGTAACAAATAGGCCTTTTAAATTATCATGTTTATTTAAAAAATCTGTTAGATTTTTCTGAGCATCAGCAGATTTTATGTTTAATGTAACAAACTCAAATTTTTGAATTGTGGATTCAGAAAAATAATTTCTAAATCCTTTTTCTTTTTCTTGCATATGTTGCGCATTTTCAAACTCTTCATCAATATGAACAATGGCAATTAATCCTTCATTCAGCAGTAAATCTAAAAGACTTGCAGCAACTCGACCACTTTGAAATAAATCTTGACCAACAAAACTATTTACAATTCTAGATTTAAGCTGGTTATTAAATGTACCTGAAATAATACCTAATGAATTATAATTATCAATAATATCAAGCGCTTCTTTATAAAATAAGGGAACCAATAATACTGCATCTGGTGATGTTTTTAACAAACTCTCATTAATATCTATAAACGATGATGTACTCGCTGGATCAAAAAAATAAGATTCAATTACAACATTAAAAGAACTGAACTCAGTTTTAGCTTCATTAATTCCTACGACACACGGCAACCAATAAGGGTCTAAATGGGGGTCTGGTAGTAAAATACAAATCCTATAAATTTTATTATTTTTTAAAGTCCTAGCAATTAAGTTTGGTTTATAGTCAATTTCACTAAGTACTACATTTATTTTATCCAAAGCTTTTTTAGATACTTTACCACGATTATGTAACACCCTATCTACAGTTCCTTTTGAAACACCAGCTAGTTTAGCTATATCCTTAATTGTATAATTTTTCATATATCAAATATAGAAAACTTTTTAGTAATTATGTAAAAAGTGTGTACGACAACATTTTATTTATGTGCTCGAGCACATTTTTAATCAATTTCCTTTTTTATTCCAAAATTCATTTATACTTTAGCCTAATAATAAGTAGTTAAAAAATTCATTTAAATAACATTAAAAACTAAAAAATGAGTAATTTAAAGCCAACTTTAATAATATTAGCAGCAGGTATGGGAAGTCGGTATGGAGGGTTAAAGCAACTTGATGCATTTACTGAAGAGGGAGCAACTATAATGGATTTTTCAATTTATGATGCGCTACAAGCAGGATTTGGAAAATTTGTTTTTATAATCAGAAAAAGTTTTGAAAAGGAATTTAAACAAATATTTAATAAGAAATTAGAAGGAAAAGCTGGGGTAGATTATGTTTTCCAAGAAATTGATAGCGTACCCAAAGCATATCAAAACCCCAAACGCGAAAAGCCTTGGGGAACAGGTCATGCGCTTTTAATGGCTAAAGATGTAGTTAAAGAAAATTTTGCAATTATAAATGCAGATGATTTTTATGGCAAAGAAGCATTTGAAATGATGGCAAAATATTTAATTCAAACAGATAAAGAGTCTTATAATTTTAATATGATGGCTTACTATTTGAAAAACACCGTATCTGATTATGGTTATGTTTCAAGGGGGGAATGTCAAATTAGTGAAGATGATTATCTAACTGATGTAACTGAAAGAACTCATATTGAAAAGATTAATAATAAGCTCGTTCGAAAAGATGATAACGGTAATTTTGTCAATATTGATGGGAATACAATTGTTTCTATGAATTTTTGGGGATTTACCCCTAAATGCTTTGAGTTTGGTGGTGCACTTTTTGAAAAATTTCTAGAGGAGAATAAAAATAATTTAAAAGCTGAATTCTTTATACCATCTGTTGTAAACGAAATATTGAAATCAGGTATTGCAACAGTTAAAGTTTTAAAATCTAATGCTAAATGGTTTGGTGTTACTTACAAGGAAGATAAAGAAATTGTTCAAAAAGAAATTGAACAATTAATAATTAATAATGTTTATCCATCAAAACTCTGGTAATATGATATTAGAAAAATTACAATCTATTTATGCTCAATTTAGTAATATAGATGAACTTGTTTCATATAATCAGTTGGCTTCTGGACATATCAACGATACGTTTTTAATTAAAACTAAATCAAATAACTCTTACATACTACAACAAATTAATCATGGTGTTTTTAAAGATATTCCGGGGTTAATAAATAATAAAGTATTAGTAAGTAAGCATTTACAGCAAAAGTTAAGTCATTTATCTCCAAGTCAATTAAAACGTAGAGTATTGTCTTTTATTGAGACCGTTGAAGGTGGTTACTATTATCTTGACAACAACGGAAATTATTGGAATTTAATGCGTTTTATTGATGATAGTTTAACTTTTGAAACTGTAAAAGACGAAGAAATAGCCTATGAAGGTGGTAAGTTGATTGGTGATTTTTTAAATCTCACTAGTGATTTTGATGCCAGCCAATTAATAGAGATTATTCCTAAATTTCACGACATGTCTTTTAGGTTTTCTCAATTTGAAGACGCTACAAAAGTAGCTTCAGTTGCAAGGTTAAAACAAGCCAAAAAGTATATTAATTTAGTTTGGAGTTTGAAGGATGAGATGCACATCATTCAGAATTTAAAAGAATCAGGCCAGATAAAAACAAGAGTTACTCATAATGACACTAAAATATCAAACGTGCTTTTCGATAGTAATAAAAAAGGCCTTTGTGTAATAGATACAGATACTATAATGCCAGGTATTGTGCATTATGATTTTGGTGATGCCATTAGAACCATATGTAATACAGCTGCCGAGGATGAAAGCAATTTGGATTTAGTGGGGTTTAATTTTGAATACTACAAGGCTTATGAAAAAGGATTTCTCGAAAAACTGGAATCCTCATTATCTTCATTAGAAATAAAATATTTACCACTTGGAGCCAAAACAATGATATTTATTATGGCGCTAAGGTTTCTAACCGATTATTTAAATGAAGACATCTATTATAAAACAAAATATCCAGAACATAATTTAGACCGCGCTAAAAATCAATTTAAATTAATTGAAAGTTTAACCGAACAGTTTGAAGAAATGGAAATTTTTAGCACTATAATAAAATGAAAAAATATGTAATTACTGGAGGTGCGGGTTTTATTGGAAGTCATATTGCAGAATATTTACTGCAAATGGGACATCAGGTTACTGTGATTGACAATTTAAGAACAGGTTTTGATAAAAACCTAAAAGGTTTAAATGTCAGGTTTTTTGAAGAAGATATCCGAAATAAGCCTCTAATTGATAAAATTATTACAAATACAGACTGTATTTTTCATTTAGCAGCACTTGTTAGCGTTCCAGAATCTTTACTGAAAATTCGAGAATGTATTGAAATTAATACCACAGGTACTTTAAATATTTTAGAAGCAGCAAAAAATAATACTAATTGTAAAGTGGTACTTTCTAGTTCGGCAGCAAATTATGGAGATAACCCGTTGTCGCCTAAAGTTGAAACCATGTCGCCAGAGCCTATGACGCCTTATGCCATTACAAAATTAGATGGTGAGTATTATTTAAAAATGTTTTCAGGTCAATATAACGTGCCTACTGCTTCGCTTAGATATTTCAACGTATTTGGCCCGCGTCAAAATCCAAAGTCAGCTTATGCTGCTGCTGTTCCTATATTCATAAATAATGCATTACAAAATAAACCCATTACCATTTTTGGAGATGGTTTACAAACCAGAGATTTTATTTATGTAAAGGATGTGGTAAAGGCAAACATACTAGCATCCAAAGTAGGAAATGAAACTTATAATGTGGCTCTTGGGCATAGTACTTCTGTTTTAGGGTTAGCAGAAAAAATAGTTGAATTAACCAATTCAAAATCTGAAATACAATTTTTAGATGAGCGTCCAGGAGATATAAAACACTCTAAAGCAGATCCTTCAAAATTTAATAAATTAGGATTCAAACCTGATTATTCTATAGATGATGCTTTGAAAGAAACCATATCCTTTTACGATTCAGAGTTAAGCACTAAAACAAACTAATAAACTAAAATAATGACTAATAACAATCAAAAAAGTACATTAATACCGATAGCAATAATAGCTGGACTATTTTTTATTTTCGGATTTGTTACCTGGATTAACGGCGCATTAATACCATTTATGAAAACCATAAATGAGTTAACGGATGCTCAGTCTTACTTAGTCGCCTCTGCCTCATATATTTCTTTTGTAGTTATGGCACTACCTGCCTCATACATTTTGAATAAGATTGGTTATAGAAAAGGCATGTCTTTAGGATTAGTAATAATGGGTATAGGTGCTTTAGTTTTTATTCCAGCAGCCGAAGCTAGAACCTATTGGGTATTTTTAATGGGTATTTTTATTCAAGGTGTTGGTATGACTTTATTACAAACAGCAGCAAATCCATACATTACTATTTTGGGGCCTATAGAAAGCGGCGCCAAACGAATAGCTATTATGGGGATCGCTAATAAAACGGCAGGTGCTTTGGGCTCATTAATTTTTGGAGCTTTATTATTATCTGGAATTGATGATGTTAAAGCGAAGTTAGGCACTGTTTCTATTGAAGAAAAAGATGTTCTTTTAGATACTATGGCAGATAGCGTTTTTATGCCTTATTTAGTCATGGCAATAGTTTTATTCATTTTAGGTGTATTAATACGAAAAGCACCATTACCACATGTAGAAGCAGACGAAACTACAGAAACAGCATCGGGTAAAAGTACTAAAACCAGCATCTTTCAGTTTCCTCATTTATGGCTAGGTGTTTTGGCGTTATTTGTATATGTAGGTGCCGAAGTTATTGCTGGAGATACCATTATAGCTTACGGAATTTCATTAGGTTTTACAGGTGAAGAAGCTAAATTCTTTACGACCTACACGCTTTTAGCAATGGTTGCAACGTATGCACTAGGCGTATTTTTAATTCCAAAATACATAAAACAAAGAACGGCTTTAATTGTTAGCGCAATCTTAGGGATTATTTTTAGTTTTTGCATATTAAATACAACAGGTTTTACATCTGTATTATTTGTCGCAGCACTTGGTATAGCCAATGCTTTAGTGTGGCCTGCTATTTGGCCTTTAACTTTGGAAGGATTGGGTAAATTCACAAAAACCGCTTCAGCATTACTCATTATGGCTATTTCTGGTGGTGCAATTATACCACCTTTATACGGTAGAATGGTAGATGCCAATAAGCATGAATTAATTACGGAAGGAATGCAACAAGCCGATGCCATGGCCACAGCAGCAACAAGTAGTTATTGGATTTTAATTCCGTGTTATGCTATAGTTCTCTTTTTTGCTATTTGGGGTTATAGATTTAAAAGTTGGAAGTTTAAATAATTAAAATAATATAAAAGTAGGCCTAAAGTCATGAACAAAGTTTATAAATGGGGAATTATTGGCTGTGGAAATGTTACCGAACTTAAAAGTGGTCCTGCTTATCAAAAAGTAGATGGTTTTGAGTTAGTAGCAGTGATGCGTCGTAATTTAGAAAAAGCCAAAGATTATGCTTTAAGACATGGTGTTTCAAAATTTTATAGCAATGCAGACGATTTAATAAATGATCCTGAGATTGATGCTATTTATATTGCAACACCTCCAGATTCTCATTGTTATTATGCCTTAAAAGTTGCTGCAGCTAGCAAAGTATGTTGTATTGAAAAACCCATGGCGACGACTTACGAGGAAAGTCAATTAATATACAAAGCATTTGAAGAAAAGAAACTACCAGTATTCATTGCTTATTACAGAAGATCGCTTCCACGATTTAATCAGGTTAAATCTTGGCTTGAAGAACATAAAATAGGAACCATAAGGCATGTTAGTTGGCATTTAAGTAAACCAGCTAGTTCAATCGATTTATCTAAAACATACAATTGGCGAACAGATTCTAAAATTGCCCCTAACGGTTATTTTGATGACTTAGCATCTCACGGTATAGATTTGCTCACCTATTTATTAGGCGATATTAAAGAGGCAAAAGGTATTGCCATTAATCAACAAGGTTTATACACAGCCATGGATGCTGTAACAGGAAGTTGGATTCACAAATCAGGAATTACAGGTTCTGGGAGCTGGAATTTTGGGTCTAATAAAAGAGAAGATATTGTCCAAATTTATGGTGATAATGGTAGAATAAATTTCTCAATATTTGATGACGCAGCAGTGGTTTTAGAGCATGGGACACATAAAGAAAGTAAAACAATAACTAACCCAGAAAATATTCAATTATATCATGTTCAAAACATGAAAAATCACTTATTTAAAAATATAGAACATCCATCAACAGCTAAAACCGCATTGCATACCGCATGGATATTGGATCAAATAACTAAAAACAATAACTAAATTAACAACTAAAACGATGTTAAACAGTACAATAGATAAAGCTACAGGTTTCGAAAAAAGATTTGAAAACATAGGTACTTTAGTTTATGAAAATTCAACTATTGCATCAAAAGCTGTAGCTAAAGAAATCGCAGATTTAATACGCGTAAAGCAAGCCCAAAAACAACCCTGTATATTAGGTTTAGCAACAGGCTCTTCACCTAAAGGATTGTATGCTGAATTAGTGCGTTTACATAAAGAAGAAGGTTTAAGTTTTAAAAACGTCATATCATTCAATTTAGATGAATATTATCCTATGGAACCAGATTCTGTTAATAGTTATGTTCGTTTTATGAAAGAACAATTGTTTAATCATGTAGATATTTTGCCAGAAAATTACCATGTCCCAGATGGGTTGTTATTGAAAGAAGAAATAGCAGATTACTGTGACGCTTATGAGACAAAAATTGAAGCACTAGGAGGTTTAGATTTACAAATTTTAGGTATTGGTGGCAATGGACATATTGGATTTAATGAATCTGGGTCACTTCAAAATTCAAAAACACGTTTAGTCGCCTTAGATCATATTACAAGAGTTGCTGCTAGTGGCGATTTTTCAGGTTTAGATAATACACCAAGAACAGCTATTACTTTAGGTGTTAAAAAAATAATGGAAGCAAAACGGGTTATTCTTTTGGCTTGGGGCGAAGGAAAATCAAATGTTATTAAAGCTTCAGTTGAAAGCGAAGTAACCAGTCGGGTGCCCGCATCTTATTTACAAGAGCATAATAATGCCACTTTTATTTTAGACCAGGCAGCTGCATCAAAGCTAACACGAATAAATAGTCCTTGGTTGGTTGAGCAAATTGTTTGGACCGATAAACTTATTAGAAAAGCCGTTTTAAGTTTAGCACTTCATTTAAAGAAACCTATTTTGATGTTGACGGATGCTGATTATATTGAAAACGGTATGAGTGATTTATTGGCAGATTCAGGTCCGGCTTACGATATCAATATCAAAATATTCAACAAACTACAAAATACTATTACAGGTTGGCCAGGTGGAAAACCTAATGCAGATGATAGTAAGCGTCCAGAACGTGCCGAACCAGCAAAAAAACGTGTCATTATTTTTAGCCCGCATCCAGATGATGACATCATCAGTATGGGTGGTACTTTTAAAAGGTTACAGGAGCAAGGTCATGAAGTACATGTGGGTTATCAAACATCAGGGAATATTGCAGTAGCAGATGATGAAGCATTACGATTTGCCAGTTTTGTTTGTGATTACAATAAAAAATTTGGGATTGCATGTAACGAAGCAGAAGACATCTACAAAAAAGCAGCTGAATTTCTAAAAAACAAGAAAACAAGTGAAATAGATACTCCAGAAGTTAGATACATAAAAGGATTGATTAGAAAAGGAGAAGCACGAGCGACCTGTCATTTTATAGGTATTCCAGACGAACAAATTCATTTTATGAACCTTCCGTTTTATGAAACAGGTGCTATTAAGAAGAATCCGATAGGAATTGCTGATGTTAAAATAACATCAGATTTAATAGAAAAAATAAAACCACATCAAATATATGCAGCAGGCGATTTAGCAGATCCACATGGTACACATAAAGTATGTTTAGATGCTATTTTTGCCGCAGTAAAAGACTTAAAACCTAAAAAATTCATGAAAGACTGTTGGGTTTGGTTATATAGAGGTGCATGGCAAGAGTGGGGAATTGATGAAATAGAAATGGCAATACCCATGGGGCCAGATCAGGTTTTAGAAAAACGTAAAGGCATTTTTAAACATCAATCACAAAAAGATGGTGTGGTATTTCAAGGTGCAGACAGTAGAGAGTTTTGGCAACGTGCCGAAGATAGAAATAAAGAAACGGCAGAACTTTACGATCAATTAGGGATGTCTCACTATGCGGCCATGGAGGCATTTGTAAGATGGCATTACTAAATAATCTAAAATCAAGATAAAAGGATCCATTGAAAAATAAACCGGAAAAAAATATAAAAAATTTTAATACTCAAGGGTCTCATTTTCACCTTAAAAAAGTGGAGACTATTAATGCTAATGGTGTTTATGAACGGTTAGTAAATTGGGTTACAGGTGAGTTTGATTTATTTCTACAAAATGAATCAGAACTTCTGGAAGTTTATTTTCCAAATGGATGGTTTAGTATTAGAAATTTCAAGAATCTAAAGAATCAGGAACTTATAGAAATAAAGGTTGAAGGAAAATCGAGAATAGCTTGTCAAAACATAATGAGTCAATTGGAAATTATATATAACCATGTAATATATTTTACCGAATTAATAGAGAATCAATACACATAAATTAAACAAGCATTTTATAAAATATAATGACATTAATAAAATCTATATCTGGAATACGAGGAACCATTGGAGGTTCTGTAAATGATAATTTAACACCTATAGATACTGTAAAGTTTGCGGCGGCATATGGTATGTGGTTAAAAAATCAAATAACGAAAAAAGAATTAACAGTCGTTATAGGCAGAGATGCAAGAATTTCTGGAGAAATGATAAGTAGTTTGGTTAGTAAAACCTTGGTTGGGCTTGGTATTAATGTTAAAGATTTAGGCTTGTCAACAACACCTACAGTTGAGGTTGCGGTTACTTTAGAAGCAGCAGATGGTGGTATTATTATAACAGCCAGCCATAACCCGAAACAATGGAATGCTCTAAAATTATTAAATAGTAAAGGCGAATTTCTAAACGCAGAAGAAGGTGCCAAAATTTTAAAAATTGCAGAAAATGATGATTATATTTTTGCTGATGTTGACCAATTAGGTACTCACACAAAAGTTGAAGGCTATATTGAAAGGCATATTGAAGAAGTTCTAAAACTTCAATTGGTTGATGTTGAAGCAATAAAGCGAGCAAATTTTAAAATAGTTGTTGATGCAGTAAATTCAACAGGAGGTATAGCAATACCTGCATTATTGAAAAAGCTAGGTGTAGAGTGTATTGAATTGTATTGCGAACCAAATGGTCAATTTCCTCATAACCCAGAACCATTAAAGGAGCACTTAACAGATATATCAGAATTAGTTGTAAAAGAAGACGCCCATTTTGGCATTGTAGTAGATCCCGATGTAGACCGTTTAGCAATAGTTTGTGAAGACGGTTCTATGTTTGGAGAAGAATATACTTTAGTTGCCTGTGCCGATTATGTTTTGGGTAAGTTAGGAAAAGGACATACGGTATCAAATCTATCCTCATCAAAAGCACTAAAAGATGTTACAGAAAAACATGGAGGAACGTATTCTGCAAGTGCTGTTGGCGAAGTTAATGTGGTTATTGAAATGAAGAAGTCTAATGCCATTATTGGAGGTGAAGGAAATGGCGGAATCATTTATCCAAAGTCTCATTATGGCAGAGATTCATTGGTTGGTGTAGCTCTTTTTTTATCACATTTAGCTAATCAAAAAATATCTTGTAAGCAATTGCGTGAAAGTTATCCTAATTATTATATGAGTAAAAATAAAATTGAATTAACGCCCGAAATTAATGTTGATTTGGTTTTGGAGACTATTGCTTCAAATTATAAAAATGAAGATGTAAGTACTATTGATGGTGTAAAAATTAATTTTGAGGATGAATGGGTGCATCTTCGAAAATCTAATACTGAACCTATAATAAGAATCTATATAGAAAGTACAACACGATTAAAAGCAGATTTACTAGCTAACAAGATTATTGAAGAAATTAAGTTAATTATTATTTAAGATGAAGCAAGTACATTCAAAATTAAGAACTTCTAACATTTATAATAGTAATTTTTTGTCTATTTAAAATGAGCTAGTTAAGCTGAATTTAGTGTTTTTATGTGTTCGATAACATTTTTTTATGTGTTCGAGCACATTTTTTTAATTTTAACAGTGTTTATTAAATAAAATCATATATATTAGCTAAACAAATCATTTTGAAAAGCAAAAAAATTATATTAAATTTTAGTTAATATTAATCTTTTAAAACTGTAATAGTCTGTTTTTTAGTTGATTAAAAATCATTTAATAAGTGAATTTTGATAGTGTAAGTTCCTATAATAATTAAAAGAAAACAATAACTCAAAGATGAATTATGATAAAGTATTAACTCTAGAAAGTATAACCTTAAAAACCGAAAAATGTTGTAGCATTTTCCGGTTATAAAAAGTGACTTATTTTTAACTCTAAACAACTAAATCACAAACAAAAATATGAAAAAATTCATGAAGCTACTCAGCATAGAGAGTAACGAATTAAAATTTGATTTAAAAATGAAGCTAACTTTACTCGTATTGATAGTGTCTATATTTCAAATTAATGCGAAAACATATTCGCTGAACTCTAATATTTCTTTAATAATAGAGAATATTAATATTCAACAAACTACAATTACTGGTAAAGTTACAGATGAAGCCGGAATACCGCTTCCTGGAGCCTCAGTTTTGGTAAAAGGAACTAATACCGGTGCTTCTACAGATTTTGATGGGAATTTTAGTATAAATGTTTCAGGTAATGCTACAACTCTTGTGTTTTCATATATTGGTTTTGTTACTCAAGAAGCTTCAATTGTTGGTAAAACTACTATTGATATTGTTTTGGTTGCTGATAATACAAGTTTAGATGAAGTTGTTGTTGTTGGTTATGGTACGCAACTTAAAAGAGATTTAGTAGGAGCGATTTCAACTGTTCAAAGTGACGAATTAGTACTCTCCTCTACACCTTCTGTTGGTCAAGCATTGCAAGGTCGGGTGGCTGGACTTCAAATAACCCAAAATAGTGCGCAACCAGGAGGTGGTTTGGATATTCAAATTCGTGGAAGAGGATCCATTAATGCTAATAACCAGCCATTATACGTTGTTGACGGTTTTCCATTGAATACTGAGGAATTTCTTCAACCAGGTAGTGGTAATGTATATGATGGTGGTACGCAGAATGTATTGAATTCATTCAACCCTAACGATATTGAGTCTATAACTGTGCTTAAAGATGCGAGTTCTACCGCAATTTATGGGTCTAGAGCGGCAAATGGTGTTGTTTTGATAACCACAAAAAAAGGACGTTCAGGTCAAGCTCAGGTAAGTTATTCCACATCTTTTTCGTTTCAAAATTACGATGACGATTATGATGTTCTTGAATTACCCGAATGGATGCAATTACGTAACGATGCTGCGTACGAAAACTGGGCATTTCAAAATAGAATTGCACCATATAGTGATAGAACATTAGAAGAAGCTATTGCAGATCCTGTAAATGGAATTGCATTCACACGATTTTATTCAGATGAACAAATTTTAAATGCTGGTCAGGGGACTAATTGGCTAGATTTAGTTACAAGAGATGGAAGTATACAGCAACATAATATTGCCATACGTGGTGGGTCAGAAACAACCAAATATTATTTATCTGGTAATATTTATGAGCAAAAAGGTATTCCTAAGAACTCTGCTTTTGATCGTTCATCGTTACGTGTCAACATAGATCAAAAAATTAATAGCATTACTACGTTGGGTGTCAACTTGACCATGAGTCGTATTAATAATGATAATACCCAATTAGGAGATCAACCCTTCGAGAATTCAGGTATAATACGATCTGCAATACAACAAAGCCCGATTATACAGGCTATTGATGAATTTGGTAATTACCCAACAAATCCAGATAATGCTGTTGAGCCAAATCCATTTTCTTTGTTAACAATAACAGATAATGGAATATTGGATAGGAATTTAAGTAATTTTTATTTAGAGGTTAAGCCCTTTGCTGGTTTTACCGCACGTGCGCAAGTAGGTATAGATCAGGGGTCTAACACTAGAAATACATATGTACCTAGAACAACACTACGCGGAGCACAACGAGGAGGAATAGCATCAGTAAGAAATACTAAAAAAAACGATAAATTATTTGACTTAACATTAAATTACACAGCTCGAATTTTAGATGATCACAGCTTAAATATTTTGGCTGGTTACTCTAAACAATCATTTAGTACTGAAAGTTCTACTGCGGGTAATACTGATTTTAATACGGATGCTTATTTATTCAATAATTTATTTGCTGGAGCTGGAGATAGACCATTAGTTGAATCTGGGAAAAGAATATATGAAATTGCATCTTTTTTTGGACGATTAAATTATACCTATAAAGATAGGTATTTATTAACTTCAACTATACGTAGAGATGGCTCTAGTCTTTTTTCAAGAAATAATCAATATGCTCTATTTCCTTCTGTTGCACTGGGTTGGAATATTGCTGAAGAAGATTTTATAAAAGATAATTTTTCTAAAATATCACAGTTTAAGTTAAGAGTTGGTTATGGACAAACAGGAAATGCTGATTTTCCAGAAGATTCTTTTGCAGCTTTTGGTGAAAACCCTGCCTATTTGAATCCTGATGAATCTGTAATTATAGGTTTTTTTCCAACACGTTTAGAAAATCCAGATTTGAAATGGGAAACTACAACTGAATTAAATATTGGTTTAGATTTTGGTTTTTTTGATCAGCGTATTTCAGGATCTATTGAAGTATTTGATAAAGAAATATCAGATTTAATTCAGTTGAAACCTCTTAACACCTATAACGTAATTAATTTTGTTTATGCTAATGTTGGCTCTACACAAAGTAAAGGGTTAGAATTTACTTTAACTACAGAGAATATACGTACTGAAAACTTTAACTGGAAAAGTACCTTTACGTATTCAACGTATAATGACAGATGGAAAAAAAGGGCAGAGGATTTTAGACCTTTTGTTTATGAGAGTGTAGATGACCCTCTGAGAGCACAATTTACCTATTTATCAGATGGTATTATGCAAGCTGGAGAAGTTGTTCCTGCACAACCAGATTTATTTCCAGGGCAGATTAAATTGAAAGATGTTAATGGTTTTGTTCGTGATGAATTTGGTGATCCTGTGGTGGATGAAAACGGAGCTTTTCAAAGAACAGGAGAGGGTGATGGAATTATTGATCAAGCAGATATTGTCTCTTTGGGTTCTTCCGACCCTGATTTTATCGCTGGTTTCAGTAGTCTGTTTACATATAAGAATTTATCATTGAATTTAAATTTTAATGGTATGTTCGGTAGACAAATTGTAGATCCAACAGATTTCGCTTATGGTGTTACTGCTGTAGGTGTAGCAACGAACGGTAGAAATGCTTTGAGTAATGTATTGAATCGTTGGACACCAGAAAATCCTTCTACTACAAGGCCCGCATCACACTATGGTTTTTCGCAATACGATTCTGGAGATTTTTTCTTACAGGATGCTTGGTTTATACGTTTACAAAATGTTTCGCTTTCTTATGCTTTACCTGAAAAATGGTTTGGAAAATATATTTCTGGAGGAAGTATTAGGGTAGATGGTCAAAACCTTTTTGTTATAACCCCCTATGATGGAGTTGATCCTGAAACAGATGCGTATACAGCAGCATACCCTAACGTGCAAACATTTACGGTTGGATTAGATTTAAAATTTTAATAAAATATAACTGATATGAAAAATTTAAAAATATATTTTTTTAGTACATTGATATTAATAATTTCAGGTTGTAACCCTGAATTAGAGGTTAAAGATTTTGGAGAAATCAATCCAAGTATATTTCCAGCTTCAGAGGCCGATGTTGAAGCGCTTGTTGTCGCTGCTTATTATCCTTTAAGAGGGGGTTATTCAAATGGAATACATGCCACGGCAGAAACAGGATTAATGTTTACCTTGGATGCAACTACCGAAATTTTACAAGGGCCTTTCGGCCAACAACAGCAAGCTACTTTGCATAGTTATAACCCAACTTTAACAGCTTTTACTCGATATTACGACGTGTTTTACAATCAAATCAGTTCAATGACTGTGAATATTGATCAGATTCAAAATTCAAGTTTAAATGATAACATTAAAGAGGCGGGAATAGCCGAAATTAAATGTGCTAGAGGCTTACTCGCTTATGAACTTTTTGATATGTATGGTGGACTAGTAATAGCACCTCTAGAAGTTTTACAAAATCCATTAGTTGAAACAACATTAGCAAGGTTGTCTGAACAAGAAACGGTTAATTTTATAGAACAAGATCTTTTAGATGCTGCTGAAAGTCTGCCAACTCCAAACGATGCGACTTATGGACGTTTTAGTCAAGGTACAGCTAGAATGCTTTTAATAAGACTTTATCTACATCAAAAAAGATGGGCAGAAGTAAAAGAACAAGCCAATTTAATCATGGCAATGAATTATTACGAATTAGAGTCAGATTATGTAAGCCTATGGCAGGTTGGAGCTCCATTGGAAAGTAAGGAAATCATTTGGACTATTCCAGCTGATTATGCTGGCACTAGTGAAAACCAATGGCAGGTTATGGCAGCTCCAAATAATTTCCCAGGTGTAACAGGTTTTGGAACTATACAAAGCTCATGGAAATTTTATGATTCTTTTGAAGCAAATGATGTTAGAAAAACAAATTTAATTGCTGAGTATACAGGAACTGATGGTGTTCTTTACAATAGATCAAACCCTTCAAATGTTATGCAATTGGGGCCTATTCCATTAAAAATTGGTTTAGATCCAGAGCTTCCTGGTTTAACAACTATTGATATTATTGTTTATCGTTATGCCGATGTTTTATTATCAAAAGCAGAAGCGATAGCCAATGAAACACTTATACCTACACAAGAATCTATTGATTTAATTAATATTGTTAGAAATAGAGCAGGTTTAGACGATATTTTATTAACCAATTTTGCTGATATTGATACATTCAACACGATGATTCTTTTAGAGAGATCTCATGAATACTGGTGTGAAAATGGTCAATATCGTGCAGATTTAATAAGACATGGAAAATATACTGAATATGCTAATGCGTTGAATGGTGTAGCAAGTCAAAGTGCTGATTATAAAGCGTTATTTCCATTCTCATTAGCAAGGATAAGTGAAGGTAAAGGGGCTTTCAAACAAAACCCTGGTTATAACTAGTTTGAGTTAGTTTAGTTAAAGGGGTTGCTTTGATATTTTGAAAGTGAATACAACCAACCCTTTTTTAAAATTAATAATAAAAACAGAATATTAAAAGTGAAAATAAATGGACTCTCGAAGAAACTTTATTAAAAAAACAGCAATAATTGGAGCAGGTATTTCATTGCTTTCAGGGTTTACTTTTGGAATGAATAGTGATAGCAATGTAGATAAACTTAAAATAGGAATGATTGGTGTTGGTTTACGAGGCACTAACCATTTAAATAATTTGCTATTAAGAAGCGATATTGAGATAACAGCAATTTGTGATATAGATCCTAAAAGAATAACATTAACGCTTGATAAAATAAAAGAGAGTGGTTATAAAAAACCATTAGTATTTGGTAAAGATGAATACGATTATAGAAATCTCTTAGCATTAGATAATGTGGATGCAGTGGTTATTTCAACCCCTTGGTTGTGGCATACACTTATGGCTAAAGATGCTATGAAAGCTAAAAAATATACAGGTTTAGAAGTGTCTGCAGCAAATACCATGGAAGAATGCTGGGACCTTGTAAATACGCACGAGGCAACAGGAACTCATTTAATGATTCTAGAAAATGTGAATTACAGAAGAGACATTATGGCTGTGCTAAACATGGTAAAGCAAAATGTTTTTGGAGAGTTACTGCATTTCAGATGTGGTTATCAACACGATTTGCGCCATATTAAATTTAATGATGGGATAAACCCAGAACATATTGGAGTTGAGTTTGGAGACAAAGGTATTTCAGAAGCAAAATGGAGAACACAACATTCATTATTAAGAAATGCAGATGTTTATCCAACCCATGGTATAGGACCTATAGCTGCTATGTGTGATATTAATAGAGGCAACAGGTTTATGTCATTAACATCCAATGCTACAAAAGGTGTTGGCTTGCATAATTATATAGTTAAGCATGGTGGAGAAAATCACCCAAATGCAAAATTAAAATTTAAGTTAGGCGATATAATTACATCAACTATAGAAACAACAAATGGGGAAACTATAATTGTTACGCATGATACAAACTCACCAAGACCATACTCTTTAGGCTTTAGAGTTCAAGGTGCAAATGGTTTATGGGAGGTTGATGGAAATAGAATACATATTGATGGCAAAACAAAACCACATCAATGGGATGTTGCTGATGATTGGTTAAAGAAATATGACCATCCATTATGGAAAAAATATGGCGAATTAGCTAACGGAGCTGGACATGGCGGTATGGATTTCTTTGTAATCCATGCTTTTGTTGAAGCGGCCAAATTAAATGTTGCACCACCAATGGATGCTTATGATGCAGCGGCTTGGAGTGCTATTACGCCTTTATCAGAGGCATCAATTGAAAATAATGGAGAACCGCAAGATTTTCCAGATTTCACAAGAGGCAATTGGGTTAAAAGAAAACCTTATAACTGGATTAAAGAGGATTATTAATAATACTCTAATTTTTAAAAAAAAAGAACTATGAAAACTAAATTTTTAATATTTATTTTTCTCAGCATGATTATAAGTTGCGGAAGCGATAGTCCTGCCGATGAAGAGGAAATGATAGATGATACTGTAAGTGAAATTACTTATGCAGCATCAAGTAGTGTGATTTCAAATCCTGAACGTGGTTTTATGCATTCATGGAGTGTTCCCTCTGAAGGAACGCCAATTAATTTAGTAACGCTACAGAGTTTAAAAAATGAAAATGTAACGCTAATTTTACGTCTTTACAATTTAGCATCTTTTAAAAATTCTGATTTAAGTGTAGCTCAATTAAATTTAATAAAAACAGATTTTGAAAATTTTAGAACTGCTGGGATTAAATGTGTATTACGATTCGCCTATAACGAAAATGAAACTGAAACCGATGCTCCACTTAATATTATTGAAAGACATTTAGATCAATTAAAACCACTTTTTACTGAAAACGCAGATATTATTGCTTTTGTTCAGGCTGGTTTTATAGGGTCTTGGGGAGAATGGTACTTTACTACTAATAACTTAACAACTACAGAAAATAAAAAAGCAGTAGTTACTAAACTTTTAGAAGTATTACCTACACAAGTTAAAATTCAATTAAGAACACCCTTGTACAAGCAAGAGGTTTTTGATTACTCAACAGCCATTGATGCTAGTGTAGGTTATGGAACAACAGCTATTGCTCGTGTTGGTTTTCATAACGATTGCTTTTTGGCAAGCGTAGATGATTACGGAACCTATCAAAACGTAACTATCGAGAAAAGCTACATAAGTAAAGAAGCACTTTATGTGCCCACTGGTGGAGAAACTTGTCCACCAAGTGGAATTCCTACGGCAAGTTGTGCCACAGCAGATACTGAAATGTCTTTATTAAAATGGACCTATTTAAACCTTGACTATTACGGACCAGTACTTAATGTATGGCGAAATAATGGTTGTTTTACAGACTTTCAAAGAGAATTGGGCTATAGACTTTTGTTAAAATCGGCTACACTAAAAAACGAAGCTACAGCTGGTAGTAGTTTTTTACTAAACACCATTATTGATAATGTTGGTTTTGCACCTGTTTATAATATGAAAAATACGTTTCTGGTATTTAAATCGGCAGATGGTGCTACATATAAAAAAGCCTTAAGCTTTGATGTGCGAAAAGTAATTCCTAGTGTGGCTTTTCAGCTAAATGAAAGTGTTAATCTTTCAGGTATTCCATCAGGTAGCTATGAATTATTTTTAAAAATAGAAGATCAATCTTCAAGCTTATCAGATAGACCAGAATATTCAATTCAATTAGCCAATACTGGAATATGGGACGTTAGCAATGGCTACAATAACTTATCACATACATTAATAATAAATTAAAATAACATCTAAATAAATTAATTATGAAAAAACTAAAATTTTTCTATTGTTTGATTGCAGTTTCATTTCTATTAGGATGTGGAACTGACGATTCATCTGATGCTGAAAATAATCTTGTTGCTGATTTTTCATTTTCTAGTGATGGAAGTGAATTCACATTTACAAACCTTTCAGAAGGAGATATAACAAATTATAAATGGGACTTTGGAGATCTCTACTTTTACTCTAACGAAAAAAACCCTGTTTATGACTATACTATAAAAGGAGGCGAATTAATGGTAACCTTAACAGTTACTAATGATCAAGGACAAATGGCATATGCAACAAAACCTATAGTTGCTCCTGTTGTTATTAATGCCAATATTATTATTGATGGAAATTTTGATGATTGGGCTGAAGTTCCAGTTGCTGTAGAATTTCCAGAAGCAAATCGTTCAATAAAAAAGATGAAATTTTGGACTAAAGGTGAGGCTATAAGAATGTATTTTGAAGGGACATCAGCTATGGAGTTACCAGTTGTAGATATGTTTATTAACACAGATGAAAGTACAGAAACTGGTTTTACAGACTTGTGGAATGTTGGTGCAGATTATTTATACGAAGGACCTGTTTTTATTCCTACTTGGGGATCATTTTACAGCTATATAGGAATAAATGGTGCATGGGGTTGGGCTGGCATTACTGGTGCTGATTCAAATATGAAAGCTTCTGGTGTTATAGTTATTGATGGCGAAACTAACGCTGTTGAAATTAGTATACTTAAAAGTTATTTTGGAACTATAAAAGATTTCATTGGTTTCGGTTTAACGGTACAGTATGGAGCAGAAACGTATCCAGATAGTCCAGGATCACCTATAATTATTGAGATTCAAAAATAAAATTTTATTAAAATTAAGCAATTCTTAGTAAATCTGAAGTACAATATTCTCAATTTTTTAGTAAGAATTGCTTTATAATAAAAATAATTACCCAGATAAATCTTAACAATCTATTATAAGATATTATTGTTCCTAAATCTACAATTTAGCATAACCATAACAAAGCATGTTTTGGTATTAACTTAAAATATTTACAAAATGAAAACAAAATTACTTAGTGCTATTTTTATAGCAAGTAGCATACTTAGTTATGCTCAAACAACCGTTACTTCCAGTGTTACTGGAAAGGTTTGGATGGATCGAAATTTAGGAGCCACACAAGTAGCAACAAGTTTAACAGATGTAGCCTCATATGGTGATTTATACCAATGGGGTAGAGCTGCTGACGGTCATCAACTTAGAACATCAACAGCAGTTGCAGGACAAGTTGCTGCTGGAAGTGAAGGATCTACTTTTTACTATGACGGATTTGCAGGCAATTGGTTAACAGTGGGAGATGATACTCGTTGGCAAATAGCAGATGTTACTAATAACCCTTGTCCAAGTGGTTTTAGAGTGCCAACCACTGATGAATTTAATGCAGAAACATTTACCGATGGTGCTACTGCCTTTGCAAGCGAATTAAAGTTGCCATACGCAGGAAGAAGGTACAATGGTGATGGACTTCTTTATGATGAGGGAGTTTCAGGTTGGTATTGGACTAGTAGTATAAGTGGTACGAACGCATTTAAAAGGTATTTTGATGGCACAACAGCAAACGGTTTTACAGAATGGCGTTCCGCAGGCCTAGCAGTACGCTGTATTCAAGAGGCTACGGCCAGTGTCGATGATGTCTTGTTGTTAGATTTTAAAATGTATCCAAACCCAGTTAATAATGGAACTGAAATTAATTTTAAAGTATCTAATGCTGTTAAAAATGTAAAGGTTTTTGTTTATGATGTTACTGGTAAAGAAATACATAAACAAGATAGCGAAGCAAGAACAATAAATTTATCTGGAGCATCTAGAGGCTTATACTTAGTTAAGTTTGTTTTAGATAATGAAGCAACTATAGTTAAGGAGCTTATTATAAAATAGATAAACGTTTCAAGTAAATAATATTACTTACTTATAAATATTTCAAAGCGTTTCAAAATAATATTTTAAAATTTTGAGACGCTTTTTTATAAATTAAAAGTAAACAAATGAAAAAATTATTACTGCTACTTTTTTTGCTTATTGTTACTACTGCTCAATCTCAAATTAGAGGTCATTTAAAACATCATGCAGGTCAGAAATTAACACTTACAGGGTTTAACAATCTAAAATCTGAAATGTTAAGTATTACCACTATTGATAGTTTGGGTAATTTCATATTAATATATCCTAACAATTATAAAGGAATGGCTGTTTTAGAAGCTAAAGATAAATCGTCTTTAGTATTTGTATTAACAGAGCCTAACTTAAAAATAATTGGCACGCATTTAAGTGAAAAAGATAGTTTAACCTTTATAAATAGTAAAGAAAACAATGTGCTTGTTAAATATTTTAAAGATTATAGTCAACGACAAAGAGCTTTATCTGCATGGAATTATTTAAAGCAAGAATATCAAAAAGATGGTGTTTTTTATAATCAAAAAGCAACATTAAAAAATATAAATACGGAGTTAAATCGAATAAAAATTGAAGATTCAAATTATCTTAAAGCATTAGATAAAGGCTCATACATGTCTTGGTTTTTGCCATTAAAAAAAGTGGTAAGTGATATGCCTGTTATAGTAAGGCATAACACGGAAAAAATTCCAGAAAGCATCAAACAGTTTAGAGGTATTGATTTTAATAATCCGAAATTTAAAACCAGCGGACTTTTAAAGGATTTAATAGAAGGGCATTACATGCTTTTAGAGAATTCAGGACAGTCTTCAGATAGTATTTTTACTCAAATAAATATAAGTACAGATTATCTTATAAATAATTTGGAAAAGAATGAAGTTTTATTAAATGAAGTAGGTGATTATCTTTTTAATTATTTAGAAAAAAGAAGCTTGTATACAAGCTCTGAATATTTGGCAGTACAATTATTATCTCAAAACAGCTGTAGTTTGGATGATAAATTAACAAACAAACTTGAAGCATATCGTAAATTGAAAATAGGAAATATAGCCCCAGATATTACTTTCTCTGATGGAAAAAAATTAAGTTCGATAACGGCTACTAAGTTATTAATATTTGGAGCTTCATGGTGTCCAAAATGTAAAGAAGAGACTTTGAAATTGAACACATATTATCATGCTTGGAAAGAAAAAGGAATAGAAGTTGTTTATATCTCAATAGATACAGAAAAAGCTCATTTTGATAACGCTTATAAAAATACACCTTGGAAAACAGATTGTACTTTTAAAGGTTGGAATACGCAAGCTGTTAAAGATTATCATGTATTTGCAACACCAACATACTTTGTGTTAGATAGTGATTTAAAAATAGTATTGCGCCCAAATTCTATAGAACAAGTTCATAGTTGGGTAAATTCAAAATTTAAAGCCAATTAGAATATTAATTATGAGTGATAATTCAAAAAATAACAGATTATTATCCATAGATGTTTTAAGAGGTTTTGATATGCTCATGATTATTTTTGCCGATCGGTTTTTTGCACACTTACATGAAGCATCACAAACAGAAACTTCAGAGTTTTTCGCTACTCAATTTGAGCACCCAGAATGGTTTGGTTTTCATTTTTATGATATTATTATGCCACTTTTCCTCTTTTTAGTGGGTGTTGTTATTCCGTTTTCAATGGAAAGAAGAGTTAAAGAAATTGATGATAAAATGAAGCTCTATCCGCATATTATAAAGCGATTTATTATTCTTTTTATACTAGGTTGGATTGTTCAAGGAAATTTACTAGCCTTAGATATTAACCAGTTTCAAATATTTAGTAATACACTTCAAGCTATTGCTGTGGGATATCTTTTTTCATGTGTGGCTTATATTCATTTAAATAAAAACGGTAGATACGCTCTTTTCGGGATTTGTCTTTTGATTTATGGGTTGCTATTAGAGTTTGCAAACATACCAGGAATTGGGAACAGCGAGTTACTACCAGATAAAAACATAGCTTTATACATAGATCATTATGTTTTTGGACGCTTTGATGATGGTTATCAATACACATGGTTATTGTCAGGTTTAGGGTTTATTGCAACAACGCTTTCTGGATTATTTGCAGGCGAAATGCTTCGCTCTAAACTGCCAAGAGAAAAAACCGCACGAAACATTATTTTAATAGGAATAGCATTTATAGCCATTGGATTAATTCTAAACATATTTCACCCAAGTGTAAAGAAAATTTGGAATAGCTCTTTCGTGTTATTATCATCAGGAATATGTTTTGTGCTATTAGCAATATTCTATTGGATTATAGATGTAAAAGGCTATACAAAATGGGGCTTTCCATTAAAAGTTATCGGTATTAATGCTATTACGGCTTATGTGCTTTCGCATGTTATAAACTTCCCAGAAGTTGCTAAATATGTGCTTTTTGGCTTCGAACAGTATTTAGGAACGTATTACAATGCTTTTGCTACAGTAGGAGGTTTTGGTATTATATATCTTTTACTCTGGTATATGAATAAAAATAAAACCTATATTAAAGTTTAAAGCGTACTGTTAACATTTCAGGATAACAAGATGGTATGCATATTATGAAATTGATAAACAGTACAACGTTAAAGAATAGTATATTAAAATAATTAAGCTATAATCATGAAAAAAAATCTTCTATATTTAAGCTGTTTTCTCATGGCAATCTTGTCTTGTTCGGAATATAAACAATCATCTGTTGAGGTTTTTTATGAAACGGATATGGACGAGTTTTTAAATCCAGAACGTGGATTTTATAGACCATTTGGAACTTTGGCTAGTGATTTTAAGGCACTTGATAAAGAAATATTACTTAATCTTAGAGAACCAAATTCTGCTGCAGGAGGTTTTGAGGTTGCCAGCTCGTTAACCTACAGGTCATATCAATTGGATGGCTTTAAAGACAGATCGATATCTAAGAATCTGTTGATTGCCATTCAGTCAGATATGGATATAATACGTGAAGTTGGTAATAAAATAGTTTTAAGGTTTTCATACAGCAACACCTGCTGTGATCCTCCTTTTAATGATGCGCCAAAAGCCGTTATTTTACAACACTTAGAGCAACTAAAACCTATTTTAGAAAAAAATAAAGATGTTATTGCAGTGGTTCAAATGGGATTAATTGGGCCTTGGGGAGAGCAGTACTATTCAGATTTTTTTGGAGATTTAGAACATGGCCCTGTAACCGATCAAAATTGGTTAGATAGAAGTGAAGTTATCAATAAATTATTAGAAGTTGTTCCAGTATCTAGAATGATACAAGTAAGAGCTCCTTACTATAAATTAAGAAATTTTGATGGTGAAAAAGCGCATCCTGAAAAAGCAAAACCTTTAACTATTGACAATGCTTTTAATGGAACTCCAATAGCAAGAATTGGGCATCATAACGATTGTATTTTGGCAAATTATGATGATTATTGGACCTATAATTCCTTTCATGAATTTCCGGCAGTAAGTGATACATTAAATTTAAAAAAATACGTGGCATCAGAAACAAAATTTCTTGTTTTTGGAGGTGAAACGTGCCCTGGAGGAGATAAAGGTGAAGATGTTTATAGTCCCTACAACGATTGTAATTCTGAGGGCGGTGGCGCACAAACCTATTTAAAACGTTTTCATACATCATTTTTAAATACCGCATGGTCTGGAGCTGTAAATGGTGATTGGGCTAATAAATGTATAGATGAAATAAAAAGAAATTTAGGCTATAGGTTTGTGTTAAAAAGAGCTTTACTTCCAACTGAGATAAAGAACGATAAAACAGTTGAAATTGAATTAGATATTATGAATGAAGGCTATGCATCTACCTATAATTACAGATTCGTAGAATTGATTTTAAGAAACAATGAAGATCAAAAAGTATACAAAACAAAAATTGATACAGATCCGCGTTATTGGTTTACAGATGAATTACAAAATATTACGCTTAATATAAAATGGTCAGAAACATTGCCTAAAGGCGTTTATGAGCTATTTATAAATTTACCAGACCCAGAACCAACTATTTACGATCGACCAGAGTATGCTATTCGACTTGCCAGTAAAATAAACTCAAAATCTATATGGGATGCTTCAACAGGATGGAATCTGTTATCTTCTAATATTAAAGTCGAATAAACAAAAAAATAATGTTTAAAAAAAGGAAAGCCATGAAAAAAGTATTGTTTATGATGCTAAGTTTTAGTTTTATAGCATGTGGAAATGGTAGCAATAATTCGCAAATAGATGATGATCCAGTAAAACTTGATCCCATTTTAAATGGAGGCGGTGTTACAGAATTTACAAATGTGCAACCTATGACAGGTATTGTGGTTTGGGATGGAAATGCAAATGCGACTTCTGGAGCACATACTTTAGAGTATTCATATATGTTATACGATGAAGTTGTTTCAGAAAAAGGAGTCTATGATTGGGCAGTTGTTGAAAACAAATTAAATACCATAGCGTCAAGAAAGCATCAAGCTATTTTAAGGTTTAGATTCGCTTATGTTGGTCAGCTAACTTCTGTACCAAAATATATAAAAGATTTACCCGATTATAATGAGACTATGGGATTAAGCGAAGGCAAACAAAGGTGGTATCCAGATTGGTCTAATCAAGAAAGCGTGTTTACAATAAATTATGATAGAGATGAAGATTTGATTATAACTTGTGATAGGTTAGTAAGCGGGCAACTTATAGATTTTAAAAAATCATTTTAAATGAGTAACTATCACATAAAACATTTAGAAGAATACTATCAAGTTTATCGAAAATCTGTTAGAGAACCCGAAAATTTTTGGGAAGAAATAGCCGAAGAACATTTTATGTGGCGCAAAAAATGGGATA
>JBAQZZ010000068.1:0-19625 GCA_049791475.1 Flavobacteriaceae bacterium
ATTTAAAAACATTTTCTGAACGAGAAAAATTGTTACTCCTCGCTCCTATTCATCTTGAAGAAGGACGAACCATTGAAGACAAATTGAATGCTTTAAATCAACAGGGTTACGCAAGAATTAAAGTTAATAAGGAAGTTGTTAGAATTGATGAAGTTAAGAGGATTAACAAAAAAGACAGCTTATTATTAGTAGTTGATAGAATCATCATTAAAGATGAAGAAGATTTTTTGAATCGTTTAGCAGACGCAGTACAAACCGCATTTTTTGAAGGCAAAGGTGAGTGCATCATCGAAACGCTTAGTGATAATAAACAACGGCATTTTAGCAATAAATTTGAACTAGATGGGATTCAATTCCTAGAGCCAAATGTGCATTTATTTAGTTTTAATAATCCGTATGGCGCATGTCCAAAATGTGAAGGTTATGGGGATATTATTGGAATAGATGATGATTTAGTCATCCCTAATACCGGTCTATCAGTTTATGAAAGTGCCATTTTTCCTTGGCGTGGCGAAAGTATGAGTTGGTATAAAGATCAATTGGTAAACAATTCTCATAAATTCGACTTTCCTATACATAAGCCCTATTTTGAGTTAACTGATGCCCAAAAACAACTTATTTGGGATGGAAATCAATATTTTGAAGGTTTAAATTCCTTTTTTGCAGAGCTAGAATCAAAAGCTTATAAAATTCAAAACCGAGTGATGTTATCACGCTATCGCGGAAAAACGAAGTGTAAAACTTGTAATGGTAAACGTTTACGGATTGAAGCTAATTATGTAAAAATTGCAGGTGTTACGATTACTGATTTAGTTGAAATGCCTTTAGATAAACTGACTAATTTTTTCAATCAATTAGAATTAAATGATTATGATACGCAAATAGCTAACAGATTATTAAAGGAAATCAACAATCGATTATCGTTTCTGGCCAATGTTGGGTTAGATTATTTGACGCTAAACAGAAAATCAAATACCCTTTCTGGAGGTGAAAGTCAACGTATAAATCTAGCAACATCATTAGGAAGTAGTTTGGTAGGGTCTATGTACATTTTAGACGAACCCAGTATTGGCCTGCATCCAAAAGATACTGAGCGTTTAATAATAGTTTTAAAACAATTACGCGATTTAGGTAATACTGTTATTGTGGTTGAACATGATGAAGATATTATGAAAGCCGCAGATAGCATTATAGATATTGGTCCTGAGGCTGGAACATTTGGCGGCCATGTTGTTGCTCATGGTACTTATGACGATATTTTAGCATCAGATTCTTTAACAGCAAAATATCTAAATGACACTCTAAAAATTGAAGTGCCTAAAAAACGTCGTAAATCAAAATATTATGTTGATATAAAAGGGGCTCGTGAAAATAACCTAAAAAATATTGATGTTCATTTTCCGTTAGGCATGTTAACAGTAGTTACAGGTGTTTCTGGAAGTGGAAAAAGTACGCTAATTAAAAAAATATTATATCCTGCTTTACAGAAAAAATTAACTGATTTTGGAGATAAACCAGGACAATTCACATCGTTAGAAGGTGAGTTTACCAATATAAAACAGATTGAGTTTGTAGATCAAAACCCTATTGGTCGGTCATCGCGCTCCAATCCTGTAACTTATATTAAAGCTTATGATGATATTCGTGCATTATTCTCAAAACAGAAATTAAGCACCATCAGAAATTACCAACCAAAGCATTTTTCTTTTAATGTAGATGGCGGACGCTGTGAGACTTGTAAAGGCGAAGGTGAAGTTACCATTGAAATGCAATTTATGGCAGATGTGCATTTAGAATGTGAAACCTGTAAGGGCAAACGTTTTAAAAAAGAAGTACTCGAAGTCACTTATGCAGGTAAAAATATAGATGACATACTAAATCTTACCATTGATGATGCAGTTGATTTTTTTAAAGCCAATGACCAAACTAAAATAAAAACCAAATTACAACCTTTACAAGATGTTGGTTTGGGTTATGTCACACTTGGGCAAAGTTCTTCCACCCTTTCTGGTGGTGAGGCACAACGTATAAAACTCGCATCATTTTTAGGAAAAGGAAATAATAAAGACAAAACACTTTTTATTTTTGATGAACCGACGACTGGTTTACATTTTCATGATATTCAAAAGTTGTTAAAATCCTTTAACGCATTAATAGAAAACGGACATTCTATTATAGTTGTTGAACATAATTTAGAACTTATTAAATGTGCAGATTACATTATTGATTTAGGTCCTAAAGGTGGCGAAACAGGAGGTAACCTGGTAGCTCAAGGTACTCCTGAAGATATTATAAAAGTAAAGGCTTCTGAAACGGGAAAATATTTAAAGGAGAAACTAAAATAAGTCGTAGTATTCACTCTTTTAGTATTGAACTCATTTATACTTTGCGTCTTTGCGAGAAATTATCAATAAAACATAAAAGCAAACATTCCCAAAATAAGAGCCGTTAATGGTGCTACAAACGATAAGAATAAAAACGTTACAATACCACCTTTAAAAAACGTTTTAAATCTACCTTGTTGATAAAATACTCGAAGTGCTTTTAATAAATAAATAAACGTAGATATACCAATTAGCAAATCAATCCAATCTGGGATATCATAAATAAAGTTTATCGAAATAATAATACTGAACACAGTAAATAAGAAAGAAAAATAATAAAAACTAAAAACTAAGTGATGTGCATAACTGCCACTTTTTCTGTAAAAAAGCTTTAAAAAGAGAGCGAAAATTGGTAGTAAAAAGAACATGGCAATGGGAATAGTATCGTAAAATGCTTGAAGAATACTTCCTCCTTTTCTCGATTTATAAAATTTTAAGCCTTGCTTGTATATTCGTCTTTTAAAAGCACCAGCATCCTCATTTAAGCCCATTTCTTTTAAAATAATAGCCTCTGAAGCATCCATTTCAATTAGTGAATCAATAGATTTTTTATTAAAATCAAAATTAGCCATTCCGTTTTGCTGAAAGTTATCTGCATTAACTAATGAGTCTATTTGCTTATCAGAAAAACCATGAATAAACTTATTTTCTTCTAAAGCTTTACGAATTTCAGCTCGGGCTATGGAATCTTTAACTTTTTGTTTTTGCAATTTTACAATACTGAAAGAGTCTTTTATATGTTGCGGTGTAATGGTATCTACAACCATATTTTTTTTCATTGTTTTAGCCAAATTTTCATCTAAACTTTGTACTTGCTCACGCTGTATAAATGAAAACACAAAGAAAAAAACTACTGAGATAAAAAGATATAACTGAGCCGGGTGCAAGTATAATAAGCGTTTACCTTCTACAAAGCGTTTTGCTAAAAACCCTGGCTTAAACATTAAGGGTAAAAAGCTTTTAAAAAAACGTGCGTCAAAAGAAAAGTAATTGCTAATGGTATTGTAAAACAGCACACCAACGGTTAAATCTTCTTTAGCCTGTTGTCCGCAATGTGGGCAAAACTGAAAAGTATCTTCAAATTGTTTTTCGCAGTTTTTGCAAGTTTCTTGTTCTTTTGCCATAAAAATGATTGGTTTTAATCAAAATATTAAAAAAAAATTAAACTAACATAGCTAATTATTGTTATGAAAACTAATTGATTAGTTTTTCTGCATCTAATTTAGAAACCGTTTCCGAAGTAAGCTAAGTTAAAAAAATAGGTGAAATAAAACCCTATAAAAATAAAAAACTCGAAGTTAGTAAGCTTCGAATTTTTTTATGATTTAAATTGCTACTTCTAACTTTCTTCTTTTTTTAGTGGCGAGTGATGTTCACTCACAATTTTCCAGCCATTATCTGTCTTCAAAAATAACAATGAAATTTGATCGTTTACCACAACAAGATTCTCGCCAAACATGAGATGGAAATCTGAGTGAAACGTAACATTTGCTACATCGCCATAAACTGCAATTTGCATATCGTTGGCGTCAAATTTAATTACTTCGGTTACTGCACCAAACGTATTACGCTCAAAGGTTTCATTAGCTTTACTACCATTTCTTGGTTCACCGTTTTTAAATTCTGTAAATTTAGGACTGTAGGCATGAAAAGAAATTAATTTATCTAAATCACCATCTTTAAGGCTTTGTGCTATAGCTTCAAAAGTTTCTGTTATTTCTTTTTGAGCCTCAGGAAATTCGTCATTAAGTAAATCAATTTTTACTTCTTCCACTTCCACTACTTCTTTTTCTTTTTGTTTACATCCAGTAATTACAATTGAAAAAAGTATAATTAATATTAATTTTGCTTTCATAATAAAATATTTAGTTTGTTATTGATAATCAACAATTTACGGAATATTCTATAAAGATTATTAATTTTTACAAGTCTTTACTAATAGTTATAAAACCCAATACGCAAAAACTATTTTTACCAGTGTTTATAAGGGCTTCAATACTACTTCCAATTTTTGGCACGCTGTTTGTAATTACCTAATCGAACCCCTTAAAAACAAATATTATGAAAAAGTTTATCTTATTATTTTCAGCTTTAATCCTAGCAGGATTTACTGTTAATGCAGAAACAAACAACGCCGAGGCTAGTACTACGTCAACATTTTTTAATGGTTACGGTAATTCTTTCATATTTGTTGAAGGAGGTATAGAGTTTTCGGTTTTTAGAGATGGTCAATTCGACTTTAACCTATTAAACAATTCAAACTTAAATGTAAATATTGGAACTCGTAACGCTAATATCAGTTTTAACTCTGGTTACGATTACAATGCTTATTTACAGTATGATGAATTTGGAGCTATTATTCAAATAGAAAATACGCCTATTTATTATGATTTCTACGGGCGTGTAAATCAAGTAGGTAACGTAAACGTTTTTTACAATAACCTTGGGTATGTATCTCGCGTAGGTGGTTTATTCGTGCATTACAACAGATATAATGCGTTTTCACACTATACCGGATTTATAAATGTATTTAACAGACGTTATATTTACAGACCATGGCACAATTACTACGCAATTCCAGCAAGAAACTTTTCCGTAGTGTATAACAGGCCTTACAGACAGTTTTATAACCCTGTACGTTATGTTTACAACAGACCGTTTTACAACAATCATAGACCTATATCATCGGTTTATAGCAGACGCGGAAAAAATATTGCAAGAAATAGAAATCACGCAACTGCAAATAGAAGTTCAAGAAATGTAACTCGGGTTAATAGAGATGCTAATGTTAGAAGAAGTGTTGCAAATAATAATAAATCTAACAGACGTGATAATAACTCGACTATAAACAGAAACTCTAGATCTAATAATACGGTTACAAGAAATGATTCTAGACGAGATAATAACAGAACAGTTAACAGAAATTCAAATTCTAGAAGCAGTAATGATATTGCTAATAGAGCAGTTACAAGACGTGATGTTAATACAACAAGAAATAACCCTCAAGTAACTAAAAGAACAACAGAAACTGTTACAAGAAAATCAAGACCAAACACTAATAATACGAGTACAAGAACAGTAACTAGACATACAAATACGGTAACACAAAAACCGAAAAGCACAAATACTCGTACATATAATAGAAACAATAATAACTCTAGAAGTACACAGCGAGTAGCAACTAGAACAGTACAAAGTAAACCACAAACAACACAGCGTACTGTAAATAGGTCGTCATCAACCAGCAGACCTAAAGCTACAGAAAGCAGAAGTAATTCTAGTAACAATAAAAGATCGACTAGTACAAAAAGAAGATCATAACAATTTTGGTTGGTTAGTTTGGAAAACCCTACGAGTAGTTTGCCTCAAAGCAACATCGTGGGGTTTTCTGTTTTTAATTCCTGCGAAAGCAGGAATCTCTTTTTAGTAGTATTCAAATATTTTAAAGTAGATTCTTGAATTAACAAGAAGTTTAAAAACTACTTAAACTTCAAATAACGCTTTATAAGTAGCGATATATCTTCCGACAAATTAAACTTATATACAAAATACAAATAAAGCAATGAAATTAATACCGATTTCAAAACGATATTTACCATAGGATAAAACGGAAAATCCCAGAAATAAAATACCAAAACTCCCAACGTTATAAAACATGCTATTTTAAAAGTATTTGTAGTAAACGGAAGTATTTTAAACTTTCTGTAGACAAAAAATAATTTTATTGAATTATATATAAAAATAGCTATAAAAGTGGCTAAAGCAGCACCATTAATTCCGTATAATGGTATGAGAAAAATATTCAATACTATCATTAAAACAACCAAAACAACACCTAAAACCAACACCATTCTATAATAATCGCTATTAAATAAAATAGCGTTGTTACTTCCTAAAAGAGCATCGTAAAGTTTAGCAACACTTATTAATAAAACGACGTAAAGTCCCACGCTGTATTCTACTGGAATGAAAAAATATAATTGATTAATATTTAATACGATTAACAAAAAAATAAATCCGCTAACAATAAATAAATTTAAAGAGCTTCTCTTGTATAAATCGCTTAACGACTCAAAATCTTTATCATTTAAATATTTAGCAGATAATGGCAGTAATATTTGGTGCATAGACCGCTGAGGCACTGCTATAACTATTGCAATATAAACCGCTACATTATAGTAAGCAATGTGCCTTAAATTGGGTAAATATTTGCCTAACATAACCTTATCAACGTCTAAAAGTACAGTAGCTATAGAGCCAGCTACAATTATTAAAAACGAATATTTTAGAATACTTTTTAAATTATTAACTTTTTTAAACGTAATAATTGGAAGTTTAATACTAAAGGCATAAACCATCATAATTAGCACTCGCAAAACATATATAATAACCAAAGCCCACATGAATTGCTCTAGGTCAATAACTTTAAAATGCAATAAAAACAATATGAGCATCGCTCCTACTCTATGAAACACTTCTTTCATAAAATTGCCAAAAACCGTTAGCATTTGCACTTTTGCCCAAGCAAAAAACACTTCGAAATACGAAAGCGATATCGCAATAAAAACGGTGTGCCACAAATAACCTTTAATAATCGTGTTTTTTTCAGAAAGAAAGCTAGCAATAGTGTTATACCCAAAAAGCATTATTAAAATGATAGGAATAATAATAAGAATCGGCAAAAATAACATCAACGTCAAAAAACTATTAACTGAAACTCTTGTTTTAAATGATGAATAAAATTTAACCAGAGTGTTTTGCACCCCAAACGCCATTAAAGGCATTATAACATTTGCCAATGATAGCATGTAGCCTACCATTCCGTAGAAATCGTCAGTTAAAAATTTTGTATAAAGAAATAACGTACTTATCGCACCAATAATAAAACCCGCATAAGTAGTTATTATATTTTTAAATGATTGCGACGCTACAATTCCCATTATAATAATTTAGATAATGACTTAGTGAGAGATTTTCTATGATATTTTTGCAAACCTATAGCTTGTGATTGCAATGTTTTATTTTGAAAAGCCTCATAATGCGTTAAGATAATCGATTTTAACGATTTATAATCATCATAATAAAAGTAGTTTCCTGTGTTAGTTTGTTGTATAATATTCTCAACATCAGACCCTTTTGGACCCAAAGCTATAATTGGTCTATTTGAAACCATGTATTCAAACAACTTACCTGGAATAATACACTTGGTGTCTTCAGAATCTATTTCAATTAATAATAATACTTGTGCTTTTTTTTGATAAGTAATTGATTCTTTATGTGAAACATAACCGACATTATTTATATAATTACTTAAATCATAATATTCAATAGATTCTAATACATTTTTACTAACAGCTCCTATAAAATTCAATTGAAAATCTTTAGCAAATGGGATGTTTTCTTTAATTATTTCAGATAAAACTTGCCATAATACCTCAGGATTTCGTTTTGATAAAAGCGAGCCAATGTGTGCTAATGTAAATTTAGAATCTAATGAAACTTTATCTAAAGGTTCGTCATCATAACCATTTGTAATAATAGCGATGGGTTTATTCGTAATATCATGAAATTCCTTTTTTGTAACAGAACTAGTCACTATAATTTGATCGGCAGTATTTAAAACTTGTTTTTCTAAGGTTTTATGTTTTGCTTTTGAAGCTTTGGTCAATTTTAATTGTTTATGATACCCAATGGTTGTCCAAGGGTCTCTAAAATCTGCTAGCCACTTCACTCCCAGTGTTTCTTTAAGTTGCAAACCAATTAAATGCAAACTATGAGGTGGCCCTGTAGTGATAATAGTTTGAATATTTTCTTTAGAAATATATTCAGAAAGATATGTGACAGATGGTTTAACCCAGCTTTTTCGAGCGTCTGGAATAAAAAAATTCCCTCGAATGTAAAGCATCACTTTTTCAACTAAAGACTGCTTTTTATGTTCAGATATTATGCCTTTACTTATCGTTTTTGAAGATTTTTTCGAAAACAAACTAGCTAGTTTATATGGCTCACTAATGGGTTGTTTTAAGATGGTGATCTTTTTCGAAACTTCAGATAGTAAACTTTCATCAACTAAAGGATAATTAGGGTTTTCAGGAATGTAAACGATAGGTTTGACATCAAAATCTGGCAAATATTTTACAAATTTCAACCAGCGTTGTACTCCCGGACCTCCTGCCGGTGGCCAATAGTAAGTGATTATGAGTACTTTTTTTCCTCTCTGTCCTCCGGACATCTCTCCCGAAGGGAGAGAATTACTTACCGAAACCATTTTTCCTAAACTCATAGAACAAACCACCTAGTAATAACAAACCTAATAAAACAGAACTCGCTAAAGCTATTTTACTTCCTGTTTTAACAACATCAGGATCAAATTTAAATTCAATACTATGTTTTCCTGCAGGTATCGGCATACCACGTAACGTGTAATTTACACGCATGTGAGATGCTTCTTCTCCATCAATAAAGGTTTTCCAGCCGTTTCCATAATAAACTTCAGAGAATACAGCAAAACCTTCATTTGAATTAGTTGATTCGTATTTTAAGTAATTTGGTTGATGTTTTACAATTTTTATCGTAGCTAAAGAATCAACTGTGTATTTATTTTTGAGTTTAGAAATATCATTTGAGAATGAATAGATAGCTTTATTTTTATTATCTAAACTATCTAAAACTCTAATTTCTTCATTTGCAGATTCTACTTTTTCTAAACGTTTAATAAACCAAGCTGCGCCATTGGCATCTTGATTGGTATATGGGAAAATTGCGCCCTCCTCATCTTGTGCTATTATATATTTAGTGTTAAACATATTTAGCACATTAATATTATTTTTTGAAATATAAAAATCGAAAACTTCGCGATAACGCTTTAACTCTGCGGCATTATAGCCATTTAATGAATTATGAAAATAGGATGCTTTTGACGGCCCAGAAACTAAATCGAAAACTCTATAATAACTAGTGTCTTTTAAAATTTCTTTATCAGCAGCATTAGCTTGAAAAGGCTTATTTACTTGTATTGCTGAGACAAAATCGTCGTTATTCACATAGCGTTTATTTACGCCCACTAAATCGAACAGCAACAACCCTCCAAAAGCAATAATTACAACAGTTTCTTTTAATTTATCTTTTAGATAAGCAAATATTAATCCCGCAGAAAGTATAACTAAAACCAAACTTCTGATAGTGTCTGATGTGAAAATCGCTTTTCTGTCTGTTTTTAAAGCATTAACAAAATCTTGTCCGTAATTCTGAATGTAAAAACCATCGTTAACACCTACAAAATCAAAAGACGATTTAAAAACTAAAAACAAAACAGCTAAACCACCTGTAATACCTGTTGTATATTTTAAAGCTTTGAGCTTATCTTCCTTCTGTTCAAAATTGTTAAATAATCTAGCCAAACCGAAAACACCTAAAACAGGAATACATAACTCCAAAATAACTTGTATGGATGTAACGGCTCTAAATTTGTTATAAAGCGGCACATAATCGATAAAGAAATTCGTTAAAAATCCTAAATTTTTTCCATAAGACAGTAATAGAGATAGAATCGTTCCGCCAACTAACCACCATTTTAAACGCCCTTTTACTAAAAACAAGGCAAATACAAACAAAAATAAAATAACCGCACCAACATAAGCTGGAGCTTCAACAATTGGCTGATCGCCCCAATACATAGGCGCACGCTCAGATTCTTGAGCTGCCTGTGTAGTTGTTGCGCCTAATTTCCTGTAGGCTTCATAGGTAGCAGAATCTTTTCCAACATCTTCTCCATTTCCTCCACCCATAAAACGCGGAATAAACAAATTAAACGTTTCCCAATACCCATAGCTAAACTGTGTTATATAGTCTTTTGATAAACCAGAACTGGCTTCTATTTGAGATCCATCAGCATTTATGGTGAGTTCTGTTTTTCCACGAGTGCTTTCTTTCACATACTCTTGGGTTGCCATAACACCAGTGGCATTTAAAGCTACTGCCAACAAAACAGCGCCAAACAAAATACCAACTGATTTAAAATAATGTGGTAATACTTTTTTCCTGTAAGCATCAATTAAATAAGCGACGCCCAAAACGATAACCAAAAGCATTAAATAGTAGGTCATTTGAAAGTGATTGGATACTATTTCTAAACCCATAGCGATAGCCGTCAATAAAAAACCAGCAATATATTTTCGTTGAAACGTGAGTAAAATTCCGCTTAAAACTAATGGCATATAAGCAATAGCATGTGCTTTACTATTATGCCCAACGCCGAGGATAATAATTAAATACGTTGAAAACCCAAAGGCAATCGCACCAAGTGCTGCGAGCTTAAAATCTACTTTTAAAACCAAAAGCAGGACATAAAAACTCAATAAATACAGAAATAAGTAATCTGCTGGACGCGGTAAAAAACGTAACGCTAAATCTAATTTTTTTATATAATTATGAGGGTATTTAGCCCCCAATTGATACGTTGGCATACCCGCAAAAGCAGCATTTGTCCAATACGTTTCTTCTCCTGTTTCTGCTTTAAAATCGGTTTGCTGCTTACTCATACCAATATACTGCATGATGTCACTCTGAAATATTTGTTTTCCTTTTAAAACAGGACTAAAATAAGCCAATGACAAAATAACAAACCCTAAAATAACTAAGATATGCGGAAGTATTCTTTTTATTGAAAATTGCATGAAAGTGTTTTAAAACAATAAGCGTGAAAATATGAATATTTTTTAAGAATATCTTGAATTCAAATTAACAAATTCTACATTCTAAAAAAATATCAGAAGGTTATTCTATTTCTTCGTAGTCTACGTAATCACCAACATCTTTGTTAGATGTTTTTGTGTTCGGCATTTTATCAATACTTATTTCACCTTCTTTTTTAAGTGGTTCTTGTTTTGTTTGATTTTTAAACTGACCACCAAAACGTTCTTCGGCTTTTTTTGCAGCATATTTCATTAAAAAAGGCGCAAAAATTCTTGAGAGCACTTTAAAAATATAATAGACTATTACAATTATAAATATGGTTCTTAATAAACCCATTACTAAAACTTTTGTTTGAAATTTAAAACAAAAATACAAATCTGTACGTTTAAAAAACGTTGAAAAATGATAAAAAAAGTATAAAATATCTATATTTGATAACCCTTTAATTGAAAACGAATAAATTAAAATGGTTATAAAACCCTAGATACCATCTAAAACCTTAATTATGAACCCAATCAAATCTACTTTAGTATTAATCTTGAGCCTTATAACTACTCAAGCTTTTAGTCAATATACAGATGTTATTAACTCTAACAGACCTGGTGTCTCTCGAAGTGCCTTTTCGGTGGGCACAAAAGTTGCTCAATTTGAAGTTGGCCCTTACATTATAAAAGAAGAGAGAACACCAGCAACAACATATGAGGTTTCTGGTTTTGGAGTAGATTTTGCTGCACGATACGGCTTGTTGTGGGAAGAATTAGAATTAAATGTTGAAGGTAATTACCAAAATGACACAAAAACATTTACATCCAATTTATCTGCAGAGGATAAACGTTCAAATTTTAAAAGTTTAACATTTGGAGCAAAGTATTTAGTTTACGACCCTTATAAAAAATCTGCAGAAGAAAAGCCAAACCTTTATAGTTGGAAAGCTAACCATAGTTTTAAATGGAAATCACTAATTCCAGCAGTTGCTTTATATGCTGGGGCAAATTTTGACACTCCAGACAACCCATATACCGCTGTCGGTATTGAAGGTTTTAGTCCAAAATTTATGATTGCTACGCAAAACAATTTCCCTGGTGGTTGGGTGTTTATAATGAATTTTATTAAAGATAGAATTGGCACAGACCAATCAGATTTTACATATATATTGACTTTGACGCATTCTTTCAGTCCGCAATGGGTTATTTTTGGTGAAGCTCAAGGGATACAAAGTGATTTTTATGCTGACAATTTATTTAGATTTGGAGGTGCATATTTATGGAGCAAAGATTTTCAATTAGATACAGGTTTAACTTTTAACGCTAAAGACACACCATCTGTTTTAAGCGTAAATTTTGGCATGTCGTACCGGTTAGATTTTCATAAAGACAAACTAATAGAAGACGATATAGATAATGGCACATCGGCAAAAGACGAGGGAGACAGACGTGCTAATAGAAAAGGAAAAAAGAAAAAGAAAAAGAAAAAAGGAGATGATCCTGATGCCATTAAAACCAAGAAAAAACAAAAAAGAAAAGAAATAGATTTTGGTAATAATTAAAAGGTCAAGATTTATACATTTAATATGATTACACTCAAAGAAGTAACTACAAAAAAAGAATTAAAAGCTTTTGTAAAGTTTCCTTTTAAACTATACAAAGACTCAGAATACTGGGTACCTCCTATTATAAGTCAAGAAATAAAAACCTTTGATAAAAAAGAAAATCCTGTTTTTAAAGATGCAGAAGCTAGATTGTTTCTAGCATATAAAAATGATGAAATTGTTGGTAGGATTGCTGCAATTTCTAATTGGCTTGAAATTAAAAGCCAAAACCTTAAAAAAATGCGTTTTGGTTGGTTTGATTTCATTGATGATTTAGAAGTTTCAAAAAAATTACTAGACAAAATTATAGAAATTGGCAAAGAAAAAGGTCTTGACTATGCTGAAGGTCCTGTTGGATTTTCAAATTTAGATAAAGTTGGTGTCATGACTGAGGGTTTTGAAAGTATTGCACCCATGGTTACTTGGTATAATTACCCATACTATGTAAAACATTATGAAGCTGCTAACTTCAAGATTGAAAAAGCGTATTCTGAAAGTAAATTTCCGTTTAAAAATGTGAAACCAGAATTCTTTTTTAAAGCCCAAGAATTGATAAAACGACGCTATCAGCTTACTGCATTAAAATTTACTGAAACCAGTGAAGTTATGCCCTATGCGGATAAAATGTTCGATTTATTTAACGAAAGTTACGCATCACTATCATCATTTGTGGCTATCAATGATGTTCAAAAAGAATACTTTAAAAAGAAGTTTATAAGCTTCGTAAATCCCGAGTATATCAAATTTGTAGTTGATAAAAATGACAAACTAGTTGGTTTTGCCATTGTTATGCCTGCATTTGCAAAAGCTTTAAAAAAAATAAATGGAAAACTTTTCCCCTTTGGATTCCAACATATATTAAACGCTAAAAAGAATAGTAAAGATGTTATATTTTACTTAATAGGTATTCATCCAGATTATCAAAATAAAGGTGTACATGCTGTTATTTTTAACGAATACTACAATACGTTTACAGAAAAAGGTATTGAAACCTGTTTTAGAACTCCAGAATTAGAAGATAATCATGCTATACACCAAATATGGAAGCATTTTAAACCTGAAGTTTACAAGCGAAGAAAAACATACAGAATAGATATCAATACAAAAAGTCAAGATGAGTTCAAAGATAGAAGCCTATAAAATAAAAAAATCCGATTCAAAATGAATCGGATTTTTTTATGTAAACATTTTTATTTACTCACCCATTGCAGCCATTACTGCTGCAGATAAACGTTTGTAAGTTCCGTTGTCTAATCGGGTTCTAATCGCTTCAAAAGCATCTAAAGTTTCTTCAACATCTTGCAAAGTATGAGTCGCAGTAGGGATCATTCTAAGTAAAATTAATCCTTTAGGTATCACAGGGTAAACCACTATAGAGCAGAATATTCCATAGTTTTCCCGCAAGTCTCTTACAAGTGCCATCGCTTCAGGAATACTTCCTTTTAAATATACTGGCGTTACACAACTTTGAGTTGTACCAATATCGAAACCACGTGCTTTTAATCCTGATTGTAATGCATCAACAATTTTCCAAAGATTCTCTTTAAGCTCTGGCATTGTTTTAAGCATTTCTAATCGTTTTAATGCACCTACAGTTAATTGCATTTGTAAAGATTTTGCGAACATTTGAGAACGCAAATTATACTTTAAATAATCTATAATTTCTTGATCTGCTGCAATAAAAGCACCTGTGCTAGCCATGGATTTTGCAAATGTCGCAAAATACACATCAATATCGTCTTGAACACCTTGCTCTTCACCTGCGCCTGCGCCTGTTTTTCCTAAAGTTCCAAAACCGTGTGCGTCATCAACTAAAAATCTGAAGTTAAATTTCTTTTTTAGTGCAACTATTTCTTTTAAGCGTCCTTGCTCACCACGCATTCCGAAAACCCCTTCAGAAATCACTAAAATTCCTCCTCCAGTTTGTTCTGCCATTTTAGTGGCACGTTCTAAGTTTTTTTCTAAACTCTCAACGTCATTATGCTTATATGTAAAACGTTTACCCATATGCAAACGTACACCATCAATAATACAAGCGTGTGCATCTACATCATAAACAATAATATCATCTTTACTTACCAAAGCATCTATTGTTGATAGAATTCCTTGATAACCAAAATTTAAAAGATATGCTGCTTCTTTTTTAACGAAAGCCGCTAATTCATTTTGAAGTTTTTCGTGTAAATCTGTATGACCAGACATCATTCTTGCACCCATTGGGTAAGCAGAACCATATTTAGCGCCTGCCTCGGCATCTACTTTACGAACTTCTGGGTGGTTTGCTAACCCTAAGTAATCATTTATACTCCAAGTAATAACATCTTTTCCTTGAAACTTCATTCTGTTAGAAATTTCGCCTTCTAATTTAGGAAATACAAAATAGCCTTCGGCTTGAGATGCCCATTTTCCTAACGGTCCTTTGTCTTTATAAATCTTTTCAAATAAATCTTTCATGTATTATAAACGGTATTGCTATTAATTTTAAGACATCTCTACTTTTTTTTTGGGAAACACTAAAACACTGATAGCGTTTAAGAAAATTTCGTGAAAGCTTTTAGTCCTTAGTTAGTCGTGCAAAATTAAATATTTATATTGTTTGTACATAATTTTTAAAGCCCAATTATTAATAAAATCAAAAAAAGAGATAACATTTTGTTAATATAACAATGTTATCTCTTTAAAAGTTTATTATTTATGTATTATTTAATGTACTGTATTTTTTGCGAAGCGGCTTCGTTTTTACTATCGAAAAACCCTTGTTCGTTCATCCATTTATCACTATAAACCTTACTCATATATCTAGAACCGTGATCTGGAAAAATAACAACAACATTATCTGTTTTCTTGAATCGGTTTTCTTCGCCTAATTGTTTAATAGCTTGCATTGCAGCACCAGAGGTGTAACCTACAAATAAACCTTCAGATTTTGCTATGGCTCTTGCCATGTGCGCACTTTCTTCATCGGTTACTTTTACAAACTCATCAATAAGATCGAAATCTGTAGCTGATGGAATTAAGTTTTTACCTAAACCTTCAATACGATACGGATAAATTTCTTTTTCATCAAACTCTCTAGTTTCATGATATTTTTTTATGACTGAACCAAAAGCATCAACACCAATAATTTTTACATTTGGATTTTGCTCTTTTAAATATTTCGCAGTTCCAGAAATAGTTCCTCCAGTTCCGCTACAAGCTACTAAATGCGTTATTTTACCTTCAGTTTGTTTCCAAATTTCTGGTCCTGTAGATTTGTAATGTGCATCAATATTTAATTGATTGAAATATTGATTTATATAAACAGACCCTTTCATTTCCTCATGCAAACGCTTGGCTACTTGGTAATACGATCTTGGATCATCTGCACTTACGTGTGCTGGACAAACATAAACCTTGGCGCCCATTGTTTTTAGCATGTCTATCTTATCGGCTGATGATTTAGAACTTACCGCTAAAACGCAATTGTAACCTTTTATAATACTAACCATAGCAATACTAAAACCGGTATTACCAGATGTCGTTTCAATTATAGTGTCGCCAGGTGTTAAAATACCTTTTCGTTCTGCTTCTTCTATAATGTAAAGTGCTATTCTATCTTTTGAAGATTGTCCTGGGTTGAAAGATTCTACTTTTGCGAAAAAGTTACCCTTAAATTTGGAGGCTATTTTATTAAGCCTAATAAGCGGTGTTTTGCCTACCAAATCTAATACATTATCAAATACTTGATTTCTGTGTTTCATAAATGATATTTACAAGATGTATTTAATCGAAAATAAATACTTCTTAAAACCTGACAAAAATAGCACATTTTTTTTTATTATCCATTAATTCCTTCTAAATCTAATAAAAAAGCATATTCTAATGCCACTTCTTTTAAGCTTTCAAAACGCCCAGATGCACCACCATGTCCAGAATCCATATCGGTGTGCAACAATAATTTATTGGAATCTGTTTTTAATTCTCTCAGTTTAGCAACCCATTTTGCTGGCTCCCAATATTGCACTTGCGAATCGTGTAAACCCGTAGTAACCAACATATTTGGATATGCTTTAGCCTCTATATTATCATAAGGTGAATAGGATTTCATATAATGGTAATAGTCTTTATTATTAGGATTCCCCCATTCATCATACTCACCAGTTGTTAATGGAATGCTATCATCTAACATGGTTGTAACAACATCTACAAAAGGCACAGCGGCTAAAATACCGTTATACAATTCTGGATTCATATTTATAACAGCACCCATAAGTAAACCGCCAGCAGAACCACCATATGCGTATAAATGTTTATTTGACGTATATTTTTCGGTAATTAAATATTTTGAACAGTCTACAAAATCGGTGAACGTATTTTTTTTAGTAAGTAATTTTCCGTTTTCATACCAACCGCGCCCTAAATATTCGCCACCACGAATATGTGAAATAGCATAAATAAAACCTCTATCAAGTAAGCTTAAACGAATGGTTGAGAATGAAGGATCTATAGTTGAACCATAAGAGCCATAAGCGTATTGCAATAATGGATTGGTTCCATCTAACTTAATTCCCTTTTTATAAACCATAGAAATAGGTACTTTTACGCCATCTCGGGCGGTTACCCAAACTCGCTTAGATTCGTAATTCTCTTTTTTGAATTTACCTCCAAGAACTTCTTGTTCTTTTCTAATTTCCTTGGTTTTAGTTTTGAAATTATAATCGATAACCGAACTCGGTGCTGTTAAAGAATTATATCCGTAACGCAACACAACACTATCAAAATCTGGATTATTACCAATATAAGTATTGTAAGTTTCAGAATTAAAGGGCAAATAATAGTCTTCATCACCATTCCAACTTATAATTCGCAAATTATTTAATCCGTTTTCACGTTCATTGACTACTAAATATTCTTTAAAAATTTCTATATCTTCAATTAAGACATGGCTTCTATGAGGAATGACCTCTTCCCAGTTTTCTTTTTCAGTAGTGCTTTCTGGAGTTTTTAGTAATTTGAAATTTGTTGCATCATCAGCGTTGGTAATAACATAAAACGAATCGTTATAGTGTGCAATATTATATTCTAAATCCTTAACTCTTTTTTGAAATATTTTAAAATCACCATCTGGTGTATTGGCATCTAAAAAGCGATATTCTGAAGATAAGGTACTGGATGAACCAATAACAATATATTTTTTAGATTTCGTCTTATAAACAAAAGTATTAAAAGTCTCATCTTCTTCATGATATATCTCTATATCCTGTTTTGTATCTGTATGTAATTTATGCTTAAATACTTTTTCAGAGCGCAAGGTTACGTCGTCTTTCATGGTATAAAACAACGTTTTATTATCGTTTGCCCATGTAGCGCTTCCTGTGGTATTTAAAACTTTATCGTCATAAATTTCACCAGTAATTAAGTTTTTAATTTGAAGTGTGTATTGTCTTCTACTAACTACATCTGTAGAAAATGCAGCCATAGAATTATCGGGGCTTATAGAAATACCACCTAAATTAAAATAAGTATGTTTTTTTGCCATAACATTACAATCAAACAAAATTTCTTCTGTTGCATCTAAAGTTTCTTTTTTCCGAATATAAATAGGATAATCTTTACCGGTTTCAAAACGCGTTAAATACCAATAGCCATTAAATTTATAGGGAACACTCGAGTCATCTTCTTTAATTCGACCTTTCATCTCTTCAAATAATGATTTTTGAAAAGACTCGGTATGTCGCATTATTACTTTTGTATAAGCGTTTTCTGCATTCAAATAATCTAATACTTCTGGGTTTTCTTTATTATTCAACCAGTAGTAATTATCAATTCGTGTGTCATCATGAATTTTTAATGCTTTGGATATTTTCTTAGCTACAGGAATTTTAACATCAATTAAACTTTGACTCATTTGGTTCTCATTTTTACAGGAAACGACAAAAGTAAAACTTAACAGAATAACAATAGTACAGTTTTTCATTTTTCATTAAAATTGTAATAAATTTGTCATGTTAATTTAAAAATAAGAATTTATGTTTGGAGATATGATGGGCATGATGAGCAAGCTTAAAGAAGCCCAAAAAAAAGTTGAGGAAACTAAAAAACGATTAGATACTGTTTTAATTGATGAGGCTAGCACTGACGATAAATTAAAAATTACCTTAACAGCTAATAGAACTATAAAATCTATTGAAATTAGTGGCGATTTACTGGAAGATAAAGAACAACTTGAAGATTATCTTATTTTAACACTTAATAAAGCTATTGAAAAAGCTACCAAAATAAATGAAGCTGAACTTGCTGCTGCGGCTAAAGATGGAATGCCTAATATTCCTGGAATGGATATGTTTAAATAGTTATTGGTTATTGGTTATTGGTTATTGGTTATTGGTTATTGGAAATAAAACTATAATTTAAAACTTTGTAAAAAATTCAAAAGTTTTTCATGCATCGCATCTGTATAATCCATATGTGTAACTAATCGTAACTTTCCGCCACCCATACTTATAGCATAAATATTATTATCGGCTAGTTTTTGAACAAACTCGCTTTCTTTGACATCGTTATTTAATTCAAAAATAACAATGTTAGTTTCTATAGGTTCTATAGATTTTATTATTGATAATTTGGATAAAGCTTCACCTATTTCTTTGGCTTTTTGGTGGTCTTCTTCTAGCCTATTCATATTATTATCAAGAGCATATAATGCTGCTGCTGCTAAATAACCAGCTTGACGCATATTGCCTCCAAATATTTTTCGAATTCTGATAGCATTTTTCATTATAGCCTCGTCTCCGACGAGAATAGAACCTATTGGACATCCCAACCCTTTACTAAAGCATACCGAAATGGTATCAAATACTTCGCCGTATTGTTGGGTGGTTTCGTTTTTAGCTATTAAAGCGTTCCATAAACGTGCGCCATCTAAATGAAAGCCTAAGCTATTTTCATCACAAACTTTTCTAATGTCTTTAATCGTATTA
>JBAQZZ010000069.1:0-1891 GCA_049791475.1 Flavobacteriaceae bacterium
TTGGTAATGAAACTAAACTCTGCGAAAGTATTTTAAAACATTTGGAAATTGTAAAACAAAATAGACCAGAAGTTGGACGATTGATTGATGATGGTTTGGGAATTATTAAGAAAAAACGAATGCCTTCAATTTGAGTGAATGACACATTCTTTCAAGTATTCATAGCTATCGCAAGTCAAAGAGAATTGATTTTAATTTATAAGTTATAACGGCTCTCTTGTGTATGCTGCGCATCCACGAACCTTATACTTTGCGGGTTGGCAGTAGTAATTTACGCTATCGCCAAATCATCTTTACTTAATTTCAGTTTAGGATTATCTAATTTTTTAATCGTTGCTCTAATTTTCACTCTATCAGATTGTGGTAAAAAAATCGGAACCAAATCAGTTAAATCAATTTTCAAGATTCTATTGATAACAATCAAATCTTTTAAGGAAAAAGGGCTTACGCCATTTATCAGTTCAGACATATAGGATTTACTTTGGTGTCCTAAAACTTTCCCAAAATCCTGTTGTGTTAGATTTAAGTTCTTTAGTTTTTTTCGGATAAGTTCTTTTCTCCGCTGAATAAATAACCGCTCCTTTTCGGCTATTAATTCCGCAACATCGCTTTCACGTAGTTTTTTATCAGAAATATTAATGTTAGCACTCCAATTTTGATTTTCATACTGTTCAATTAAATCTCTTAATTTTTTTCTAACGGACTTGAATTTCGGATTTTCTTTTGAAAGAATACGCGATTTTCTGTCCGCAATCATTGCTCTTTCAAAATCCAATTCATTTCGGATTTTCCCATTTTCAATTAGTTCTGATATGTCGAATTGTGTTTTCATAATTTTATTTTTTAAATCCAATCATTAGATTTTAACCACTTTTTAATAGTATTTCTATTGTTTTTAAAAACCGTTTCATATTCTTGGTGTGTTCCAACCCAAACAACAGTAGCTTCATTGTCATCAAATTAAACTACCATCGCCTGAAGGCGAAGGGTTTGATTTCGGCTAAAGCCGACTAAAGTAACGCCTACACAGTTGTAAATTCTTTATCCCCTTTATCATTACTATCTTGATTCTTAATATATTCTAAAATAATTTCATCCGTGATATTTCCTGATGTAGCTACAAAATAACCTCGTGCCCATAGATGACGTCCCCAAAATTGCTTCGATAATTGTTTATTCTCCTGCATCAACTTATACGAACTCTTCCCTTTCAAATACTGAACTAATTTGGATATTGACAAATGTGGTGGAACTGAAACAAATAAGTGAACGTGGTCTTCTGATACATGTCCTCTTAATATTTCTACATCATTACTTTTACAAACCTCTCGAACTAATTCTCGAACTCGAATTCCTACCAAACCAGATAGAACTTTCTTCCTATATTTGGTTATCCAAACTATATGATATTTACAATCATAAGTAGTATGAGTAGTTTTTCTATAATTTTGCATATAACAAAAATACAAAACTAAAGTCGTCGCCTAAAGGCGAGGGATTTAACCCCAGAATGATACATTAAAATTATTGGAGCAGTCTTTGATTTTTATAAAAATCAATTTGCAATTTGCGAATTGCAAATCAAAAAAAATAAATTTGTGTCATTTTGATATAATTTGAATTCAAAATTAAAACCCAAATGTTAAAGTTTGTTAAATTGAGACCAATTCGGTCACCTCTATAAACAGCACCTTTTGGAAGCCGTATAAACACTGGAAAGTTCAATTTCTGGTCGTTGTCTCTCCGACTCTACTTAAAACTCCACAATCTTAAAAATTTAAGGTTGTGGGGTTTGTATTTTGAAATGTTATTTTTTTATTAAAATTTATTATTTCTTATTAATGAATAGTTAAATTTGAAATAAAAACATGACTAATTCAAAAACCATTTT
>JBAQZZ010000070.1:0-20646 GCA_049791475.1 Flavobacteriaceae bacterium
GATTTTTATTTTTCGCACAAAAGCACTAAAACACAAAGTTTTGCCTCCGTGAATCTCAGTGAAAACTCTGTGAATCTCAGTGTAACACTTTGGAATTTGGAGTTTTAAAAATTATTTTTTTTAACTAGGGTAGGAAAAAATAAAACTAAACTGTTATATAGTTGAATAAGCACATGATGAACAGAGAAACTTTAATATCGAAATGGCTAAATAACGATCTAAATGATCAGGAACTACAAGCCTTTATAAACCTTGAAGACTATGATGATTTACAAAAGTTAAATACCGGTTTACAAGCTTTTAAGGTAGATGATTACAATACTTCAAAAGAACTTGAAAACGTATTATCTAAAATTACCCCGATAGCCATCGGTGGCAAAACCCAAACCACAACACATTGGATAAAACCAGTTATGCGTGTTGCTGCCATACTTGCCATTTTCTTTAGCTTATACTATTATACCACTACTTTAGATACTACAATAACAACGGCTGTGGCTCAAAAAACAACTATTGAGCTACCAGACGCATCAAGCGTTTCCCTCAACGCAAAATCGTTATTGGCTTTTAATAAAACCCATTGGAAAAAAGAACGTGATGTAGCACTTGAAGGTGAAGCTTTTTTTAAAGTTGCCAAAGGCTCTACGTTTAACGTTATTACAAAATCAGGAATCGTTACGGTTTATGGTACGCAATTTAATGTAAAACAACGGGACAATTATTTTGAGGTTATTTGCTACGAAGGTTTAGTTGGGGTTACCTACAAGTCGAAAGAAATTAAATTAAAACCTGGAGACAGTTTTTTAATTATTGATGGGAAAACAATTGCTAAAGAAAAAGAAAACCGCACAAAACCTTCGTGGTTAAATAACGAAAGCACCTTTAAAAGCTTACCCTACAAAACCATAATTACTGAGTTTGAAAGACAATATGGTGTAGATATTACATTGCTAAATATTGATTCTACCCAACTATTTACAGGTAGTTTTACCCATGATAATTTAGAAATTGCTTTAAAATCCATTACCTTACCCTTACATTTAACATATAGTAAAACCAACAATACTATCATATTAAAAGGTGAGTAAAAACTTTAGCTTTTCTATTTTTATTGTATTATTTTTTTTGAATGTTGCCAACCTAAAGGCACAAACCACTCAAAAAGAAAAGCAACCACTTATTACTATTTTAAAAGCTCTTGAAGAAAAATATAATATTAGTTTTTCTTATGTTGATGAAACCATAAAAGATAAAGAAGCAACTCTCTTAAAAACCGATTTAACTTTAGAAGAAGCTTTAGAATTCTTAAAATTGGAGACTAATTTAGATTTTGAATTACTCAGCAATCGTTTTGTAGCGATTAAAAAACCGCAAAAAAACAGTAGCCTATACCACACGCAAAGGCTTGAAGAAATTGTAGTAAGCAACTACTTAACTTCTGGTATTAGCAAACTTAATGACGGATCTGTAAACATAAAACCTGAAACTTTCGGGATTTTACCGGGTTTAATTGAGCCTGATGTTTTACAAACCATACAAGCACTTCCAGGTGTTTTAAGTGCTGATGAAACCGTATCAAATATTAATGTGCGCGGTGGCACACACGACCAAAACCTAATCCTTTGGGACGGTATAAAAATGTATCAATCGGGACACTTTTTCGGGCTAATTTCAGCGTTTAATCCTTACACTACAAAAAGCGTCAATGTTTATAAAAATGGCACCCGCGCTAAATATGGCGATGGTATTTCCAGTATTATAGATATGCAATTACCTAATACTATTGACAACGAATTTAAAGCAGCATTGGGCTTCAATTTAATTAATGTTGATGGTTTTGCCAAAATCCCGCTTTCAGACAAAACGGAGTTGCAATTATCCACACGCCGGTCTTTAACAGATTTAATAAACACGGTAACATTCGAACAATACTCTAAACGTATTTTTCAAGATTCCGATTTTGAAAAATCCAAGGATGACAGAAATTCCGTATCGCAAAATGAATCGTTTTACTTTTATGATGTTACGGCTAAGTTTCTTTATGATATTACGAAAAAAGATAGAGTCCGCCTCCATTTTTTTAACGTTTACAACGATTTGAATTACGACGAGCAATCTACTATAAATGACCGAAGTGAAGCTTTAAATAGTAAACTTACGCAGCGTAATTCAGCAGTCGGGATAACCTATACCAGAGATTGGAGTGAAACACTTTCAACAACCTCACAAGTTTATGTTACCAATTACGATTTAGATGCCACTAACTTTGATATTCTAAACAATCAGCGTTTAATTCAAGAAAACGAAGTGTATGATGGTTCAGTAAAAGCGGATATTAATTACACGCCTAATCATCAACTAAAAATTAATGGTGGCTACCAATTTACTGAGGTTGGCATTAGTAATTTGGAAGATGTTAATAATCCTGATTTTAGGAGTTTTATTCGAGAAGTAGTTAGAACACATTCCATTTACGGTGAAACAAGTTTATTATCAAACAATGCCAAAACAAAATTAGTTTTTGGTACGCGTTTAAATTACATAGATAAATTCGATATGTTTTTTGCTGAACCTAGATTAAGTTTTAGCCAACGGTTTTTGCATCATTTAAGATTTGAAATTTTAGGCGAACTTAAAAGTCAGACAACGACACAAATTATCGATTTACAAAATGATTTTTTAGGTATTGAAAACCGTCGTTGGATCCTTGCCAATAACAAAAATGAAGTTGAAGTTGTTAATAATAAGAGCCTCTATCCAGTTCCTGTAACAAAAAGCAAACAAGCTTCGGTCGGCATTCATTATAACAAAAATAAATTATTGATCAGTGCCGAAGGCTATATCAAAAAAGTAGATGGTATTACCACGCGAAGTCAAGGTTTTCAAAACCAGTATCAATTTGTAAATGCTATTGGCAGTTATGAAATTAAAGGCGTAGATGTCTTGTTAAATAAACAATTCAGCGATATTATAAGCACTTGGATATCCTATTCGTATAGCACAAACAATTATACATTTAATGAGCTAAATAAAGGAAATCCATTCCCAAATAATGTAGATATTAGACATGCCCTAACCTTTGCTGGCACTTATACCTATAACCATTTAAAGGTAGCTTTGGGTTTAAATTGGCATTCTGGAATTCCAAATACCGAACCCGCTCTAAATGACGATCCTGAAGATGAAGTAATAACTTATGCAAGTCCAAACAGCTCAAATTTAGATGATTATTTACGAACGGATTGTTCTGCAACTTATGATTTTGAAATTTCAGATGGATTAAAAGCAACCATCGGCGCTTCCGTTTGGAATGTTTTGAACAAAAAAAACATCATCAACACTTACTATACTTTAGGTAAAAATTCAAATGGTGAAAATAATATTATAAAGGTTGAAAATGAATCACTAGGCATCACGCCAAACGTAAGCTTTAGAGTACAATTTTAGACGAAATACTATTTTAACTATGCAATATGCTGTTTTTAAACAAAAATGTAGTTTTTTAAAACATTTTATCAATGTTTTATTTTATTTTTCTTAAAAACTTATGCATAGCATCACTTAACCCGCTTAGTTCAAATTTAGATTTGCGACAAGCAAAACACATTCGTTTTAATCAAAGAACTGGAGTATTTATTTCAAACCAACCTACCATTATAAGAAGGATGGATTACAGCAATAGCACCATTCTATGAAAAATAAAGATTTTTTTTTAAACCAACTATCCCCGAGGCATCCCGATAGCTATCGGAATCGAGGAATTCTTTTCGATTAAACTGAAAAAAAATCACTTAATTCTTTTTAAATTTGACGTTATTACATATAACCTACTCAAATGTCAAATTATAAACTATTTTAATAATTCTTAATTTTTTATTTACTAAATTCGGAAACTTAATACCCCAAATGGATTTAGAAATACTTGTAGAAAAGTTTAAGCAAAAAGACGAAAAGGCTTTTGAGCAACTTTATAATATGTATAGTAAAAGTATGCATGGCGTAATTTTTAATATTGTTAGAGATAATGATATTGCTGAAGAAGTCATGCAAGATGTTTTTATAAAAGCTTGGTACAAATCTGATACTTACACAAGTAGTAAAGGTCGTTTTTTTACATGGATTTTAAATATTGCCAGAAATGCAGCCATAGATAAAACCCGTTCAAAAAACTTTAAAAAGGCAAAACAAAACCTCAACTCTGATTTTTTCGTAGATATTATTGAAAGTACTGATAATTTAGAGGGTAAAACAGATGCTATTGGTATTTCAAAGTTTGTAAGTAAGCTTGCAAAAAAATGTAAAGATGTTATAGAACTCTTATATTTTAAAGGCTACACCCAAACAGAAGCTTCTGAAGCACTTGATATGCCAATTGGCACTATTAAAACACGCAACAGAAACTGTATAAAGGAACTTAGAAGTATGGTTTTAAATTAAAATGGATACAAAAGCTTACATAGAATCTGGAATTTTAGAGCTATACGTGGCTGGTACACTTTCTGAAAAAGAAAACGAAGAAGTGTATACGCTCATGCAACAACATCCTGAAATATTACAAGAGGTTTTAGAAATTGAAGCAGCCATTGTAAAATTAACTTCTGCAACATCAACTCAAGATATCAACCGAGTTTTACCAGCTATTAAAAAAGAGCTTAATATAAGCGAAACGGATACAAAAGTTATTTCAATAGCGAAACCAAAATACAACTGGTTAACTTATACAGGTTGGGCAGCATCTATTATTTTGGGTGTTGGCTTATTTTGGGCGGTTAATGAAAATAACAAATTACAATCTGGAATTCAAGTAGCAGAAACGCAACAATCGTTATTGGAAATTCAAATTGAAAACTCTAAAAGTAATTTACAAGAAGCTAATACTTTAATATCTGTATTACGCGATGATAATGTTACAAAAATACAACTTGCTGGACAAGCTAACTTTGAAAGTACATATGCCAATGTGTATTGGGATAAAAATAAACAACGTATTTTCTTAGATGCCCAAGGTTTACCTGAACCTCCTTCAGGAATGGTTTATCAAGTATGGTCTTTAAAATTAAATCCGCTTGCCCCTACTAGTTTAGGAACTATAGATAGTTTTACAACAGACGATAATAAAATTTTCGAAATTCAAAATAATAACGACAGTGAAGCCTTTGGTATTACTTTAGAACCTGCTGGTGGTAGTGCTTCTCCAACCATGGAACAATTATACACTTTGGGTGTGGTTACAGTTTCATAAAAGCCGAAATTGACATATAAAAAATAGTTTTCTATAAACGATTTAGTAAAAAATTTCTTAAACTCATCATTAATAGTGCTTTTACTTATACAAGCATTGGTTTGTTTTTTTATTATATTTGAGAAAACAACCCACCATGAAAAACTTCATTTGTAAAAAACTTTCATTTCTATTTCTATTTTTTATAATTTTTAATCTGCAAAGTCAAAATTTATCGAAAAATAAGAAAGCACTTATTGCATCCATAGAAAAGCATGAAAATGCTTTGATAGAAATTAGTGATGGCATTTGGGAATTGGCAGAAACAGCTTTCGAAGAAACTGAATCTTCTAAAATATTGTCAGATTATGCAGAAAAACAAGGTTTTAAAGTAGAAAGAGGTGTTGCAGAAATGCCAACAGCTTTTGTGGCTACTTATGGTTCAGGAAAACCTGTAATTAGTGTTTTGGGTGAGTTCGATGCTTTGCCTGGTATTTCTCAAAAAGCAGAACCTATAAAAAATCCTTTAAAAGAAGGTGCTGCTGGTCATGGTTGTGGGCACAATTTATTTGGTGCTGGAAGTTTGGGAGCTGCAATAGCTATTAAAGAACTCATTGAACAAGGTAAAATAAAAGGGACTATAAAATTCTTTGGAACGCCTTCTGAAGAGAAATTTTTCGGAAAAATATGGATGGTAAATGCAGGTCTTTGGGACGATGTAGATGTAAATATTAGTTGGCATCCTGCAGCAGTTACCGAAGCAGATGTTCAAAGTTCATTGGCTCTGGTCGATTTTAAAGTCGAGTTTTTTGGACAAGCAGCACACGCATCTGCAGATCCTTGGAATGGAAGAAGTGCTTCTGATGCTTTAGAACTCTATACAGCAGGAATTAACTATTACAGAGAACACGTAAAGCCTACTGTTAGAATGCATTATCACATTCAAGATGGAGGTCAAGTTGTAAATGTAGTGCCAGATTATTCTAGACTTTGGGTAAGAGTTAGAGATTCAAAACGCTCTGGAATGTTGCCAGTTTACGAACAAGTTATGAAAATGGCAGAAGGTGCTGCAATTTTAGCAAATGTAGATTATAAAGTATCCCTGATTTCTGGTATTTATGAAGTTTTAGTTAATAGAACTGGAGGCGCTATTATGCAAAAAAACCTAGAGTTATTAGGCCCTATAGCATATACAGATGAAGAAATTTCTTTTGGTAAAAAAATTCAAGAAGCAACAAACAAACCTCAAATTGGTATGGATGCAAATATAAACCCGTTAAGAATTACCTTGGAAAATTCTGGCGGCGGAAGCACAGATGTTGGAGATGTAAGTTGGAATGTTGCAAACATCAATTTAAGAGTAACTACTGCGCCTACTGATACGCCATGGCATTCTTGGGCTGTTGTGGCTTGCGGAGGCATGAGTATTGGTCACAAAGGCATGATTTATTCTAGCAAAGCAATGTCTATGACAATGTTAGATTTGTTTGAAAACCCCGATATGGTTACCAAAGTAAAAGCAGAATATAAAGAACGAAAAGGAGATGAAATTTATAAAGCGATTATTCCTGAAGGGCCACCTCCAATTCCAACTAGTAAATAATTTAAAAGAGAAATAAAAAGAAAGCGCCCAATTATATTTCTATAATTGAGCTACTTTCAACCTAACAAACTAACCAAAAAAATCAAACACTTCAATTTTAATTTTTTTTAAAATATTATTTAATAGCATTTATTACACATAAACATTTTATTAAAAAGTATAAACAATTGCCGTTTGAATTGAAAAATTTTGATCTTGAAAAAGATAAAAACCCTCCATAACCTCATTATTTATAAATAATTCTGGTTCTATTGAAAACTCTGAATCATCAAAACTAAATATATTATTAATAGACAACGATAAACCAATTTTACCAATATTATAATTTAAGTTTAGATTGAAATACATAAAATTTTTCAGAATATCTACAACAGTTTCATAATAAGGTTCGTCTTCCATTTCCATGTTTATAGAACTTGAAAAATTATTAAACCAATTCGACATAAGTTCAACATTATAATAAGAACTTGTTGTATTTAAAAAACTTACCTTATTAATAATCTCTGGGCTAAAAAGTTTAATAATTTCAACCTTTTCAACACGGTTTTCTAACTCAGGTTTTAATATTACATTTTGACTTTCCACCTTACAACCAAAAAGTATTAATAATAAAACAACGATATAATTTAAAAATGAATAATACATTTTTCTAGATTTTCTGAATCTTTTGCGCCATTAAAGGACCGAGTTCAAAAGTGCTTTCAATCAATTCTTTTTTGAGGCTTTTAGCTTCTTCAAACTTTCTGTTAGCTTTGTATATTTCTGCTAAATGAAACATAGCATCAGGTTCAAATGTTTTACCAACGACATGCTTTTCCATAACTTCTAATGCCTTTTCAACATTGCCTTGATTATAGTAAACCCAAGCTAATAAATCATAAGATTGTGGTGTTGGTCGGTTCTCAATTTCAGTTTGTGCAATTCTTAAAGCTTCATCGTATTTTGTATTATCTTCAGCATAAATAAGTGCATTATATTTGTTATACATATCGCCATAAAGTTTGTTATTAACAGCTTTTTTATATGATGCCATTTGTTCATCTTTAACATTTAAGTATCCTTGAAATTCAGCTATTTCTGCTTTTAATAAGTAATAATCTGGTGCATTATATGCTGCTGTTATGCTATTTAAAATACGAAGTGCTTCGTCTGCATTTTTTTCATGAGAATACACTATCCACGCTATTCCTTTTTTAGCATAAGCATCATTATTGTCTATTTCTAGAGCTTTTAAATAATGGTTGTAAGAATCTTGAATTCTTCCAGCATGACCATAATAATCTGCTAAGTTTGTATACACCCATTGTTTTGTTGCTGGTAGATTTGATGATTCTCCTATCGCTTTTGCTTGTTCCATATATTTTATGGCAGCATCTAAATCGCCTCTATAATCAGACCATTTTGATAAGCGAATTACGCAATCAAAATCATTTTTTTTATTACCAAAGGTGTTTAAATATTGTTTTGCTAATTTGTAATTACCTAACTCTAAGTAAGTATCAAAAAGCATTTTTTGAGTAGCCTCTAGATTATCCCCGTTTTTTTCCGCTTTTTTTAATAATTCTAAAGATGCTTTAAATTTATGTTGAGAAATATAGTTTCTAGCTAAAGACCTTAAGTAAGATGAATTATTATACTTTGTAATTTCATTAGCTTTAATCAAATTTTTTTCTGCTTCAATAAGTAATTCAATTTCAGCAGTTTTATTAAATAGTTGAGATTGAGATGCAGCAATTTTTGCTAAATATGGAAATTGACTTGGTTCTTTTTCTAGCTTTTCCTCCCAAAACTTGTAATTGTCCATTGCTAATTGCAACATCTCATCTTCATCAACACTTAAGTAAGTATTATAATCGTTTGTGTTTGTTATTTCTTTTGGAGTCCTATTACAGCTTACAATAAGAAGTAATAATGCCATTGTTATGATATTGTTAGGTTTCATAATTTTGTGTTTTTATTTGTTAGGTGTAGGTTAAAAATATCAGAGTATATCGAAGTGATATACTCTGATAAAGGGGCTTCTACCATGGAGAAGCTAGGTAAGGAAATGTGGGCAAAAAGGTTTTGTCGTTTGCGTCTACATTATCATTTGAAAATTGTGGAAATTCTGAGAAATCTTCTCCACCAAAAATTAATAATAACTCTACAGTAATAACATCATCAGCTAAAGTACGTCCTGTTAAAACTGTTGCAGGAGATGTACTACCGTCAAAAAAAGTTGTAGTGCCATCTAACGATACATTTAAAACGTCTGTTGCCAATAAACCAGTAAATGCCGCAGCATCTTGTCCTAAAGCATTCATTCCACCATCAGCATAAGCTGGACTTAAAGCTAGTAGGTTAGCTTCAAATTTACTTTGGAATGTTGCATTTTGAGCAGATGGCACCGTTACATTAAATGCATCTTTATCTGCACTTGAATTAAATACAGTGTTTACTGCTGGTCTACCCATTTGATCTTGTTGAGAATAAGTTCCAGAGAAATCTGGTCCAGTCATTACTATTTGATTATCATCGTCATTTGAGCAATTAAATGCCATCAACGAAACGGTTAACGCTAAGGTTAATATTTTAATATTTTTCATAATTGTTATTTAATAAGGTTATTTAATTTTTACTTTCTTTTAGATTCTACCCATGTATTAATGGTTCCTGATCCACCAATCATAGATTTTGGTACTTCAACTACAACAGACATTACATTGCTACCTGCAAATGTATCTGACCCTGGATTGTTAAAACCAGTAGCAGTACCTCCTATAATTGCTGAATATTGTGCGAAATCGAAAAAGAACGGATCATCACGTGGGCCAGCAAAAAAGCTCATGCCAGCATTGGTACCAATAATTGCAGCTGTTCCGTAAGATGTAATATCTACAATGCCACCTAAATTAGTAGTGCTTTGTATGGTACTACTTAATCCGGCTTGCGATGGTGCAACAGGACCAAAGAAATACATTTTACCATCTCTTGGTATAGCTTGAATTACTAAATCTTCAACATTGTCTCCAGTGTTGTCAATGTTAATTTCAATTAAAACGTTCTCATCAAACGCCGCACTTCCCGTTGCAGACGGACTTAATAGACCCTGTACATTTGCTACAAACACTAAATTGCTTGTGTTTTGCCCCTGAAAGGCATAAAAATCGGTAATATCACTATTACCACCTTGTACTGCTGGCGCATCAATATGATCTGCTGCAATAACGAAGAAACTAGCCGCGGCTAAAATTCCTAATCCTAATACTGTTTTTAAATTTTTCATGATTTTTTGAGATTTTGTTATTAGTTAAATTTTTACTCTCAACCATACCTACGAAGAAATAGAAATAGCGGTTTTGTTAAAATTTTGTTAACACAAAAAACATAGTGATTTTGGGATATAAAATTTATCTTTGCCTAGAATTATAACTCAGGTTAACAATGAATCCATCAGCTTCAGGTTGGATAAAAAAATTACTTAAAGAAGTAAGTAAAACAGATGCTTTATATCAATATGATGAAGTCTCTTTTTATGATGCTTTAAGAACTTGCGGGTTTATTTATGGAAGTAATTTGGATGTAGTAGCCAATATTATAGATAAAAAAGACCTAACTGAAGAAGAACTTAGCAAAACAAATTTATGCTTATCCTTTTTATATACGTATCATAATTCAAATACAGAAATTGGCTTTATAGATAGTGTTATTGCATTTTACACTGATATTAACGAACTTAAAATTTCGTTTTTTCAAGATCTTTTAGGTGGGAAAAAATCAAACGAGCAACTTGAAAAAATAATCCATAAACGCATTCAAATTGATGATAATTTTTTAACTAAAAATTTCAATTACTTCATCATAAATGCATTGCTTTATATTGATGTTTTAGCTTATAAAGAGTATCTAAAAAATAAATCTATCTCAATAGATTACATAAAAAACTTAGAAGCGTCTATTGCATCTATTTCATTAAATGTTTTAAATTCTAAAGAAATAAAAAATCAATATGACGATAGTTTAATAAAGCTTTTCGAATCGTCCTTACGCTATCAAAATAATATTCATGTAGAATATAACGAAGCTATAAAATTTATAAACTCACCCTTAAAGAAGTATTATATTTTAGATTTAGCTTGTATGGCAAGTTGGAGTGATAGAATTATTGATAAAAACGAACATATATTCCTGTTAAAATTAGGTTCAGATTTAAAACTCAATGAACAAAGAGTTGAAAAATCCATCAAAACAGTAAACACCTTTTACATAACCAATAAGGACGATATTGCCTTATTGAGTTCTAAAAATATAGTGCAGAGTTTTTACAATAATTCCAGTAAAATGGTTACAAAACTCATTTCTAGAAACAGTAAACGTTTGTACCAAGAGTTAAAAGATAGTAAAGAACTTATGGTATTATTGTCGCAATCTACTGTTAGAGATTTAACTTCTGAAGAACAAAAAAAGGTTCAAGAACAACTTTTAGATATTTTTAAATCGATACCCAGTTTAGCGATTTTTATGCTTCCTGGTGGGGCATTATTGTTACCATTGGTAGTTAAATTTATTCCAAAACTATTACCATCAGCATTTGATGAAAATAGAATTGAAGAAGAAAAATAAGTTTTTCTCTATTTTTTCTATTAGATTTACGACACGTACTAACTACCAACACATTTTAAATGAAGACTTACACTATAAGTGAAATAAACGATATTTTACAGGGCGAATTAATTGGAAATACGAACCAAAATATTGATGGCCCAGAGCAATTACAAAACGCAAAAAGTAATCATATTACCTTTATAGGTGCTTTAAAATATGTAAAACTATGGGCAGATTCTAAAGCTTGTGCAGCCATTGTAAATGATAATTTAACCATTGAACCTGGTGAAAATCGTGCATTAATTAAAGTAAAAAATGCCGATTTAGCCATGGCAAAAATATTAGAACTTTTTAATCCGCCACCACCCGTTTTTGATACTGATATTCATCCAACCGCAGTTATTCATGATAATGTGAAAATTGGAAACGGTTGTAAAATTGGTGCAAACTGCTATGTTGGTAAAGATGTCGATTTAGGTGACGGCGTTATACTTTACCCAAATGTTTGTGTATTTGACGAAACAACCATAGGAAATAATACTATAGTTTGGTCTGGAACCGTAATTCGTGAACGTTGTATTATTGGTAGCCATTGTATTTTTCATACAAATGTAAGTATTGGCGCTGATGGTTTTGGATACAGACCAAGTGATGACGGCAGAGGCTTAGTTAAAATACCTCAAATTGGCAATGTTATTATCGGGCATTATGTTGAAATTGGTGCAAACTCTTGTGTCGATCGTGCTAAATTTAGTTCCACTATTATTGGTGATGGCTGTAAAATAGATAATCTGGTACAAATTGCACATAACAGTATTATGGGACGTTCGTGTATTATGGCTGGCCATAGCGGACTTGCAGGTTCAGTAACTTTAGGCGATGGTGTTATTATTGGTGGAAGTGCTTCTATAAAAGACCACACCACCATTCATTCTGGGGCAACAGTTGGTGCTGGTTCTGGTGTACTTGCAGATATTCCTGCCGGAAAAACAGTATTAGGCTACCCAGCACAAGATGCTCGTGATATGCTGAAACAATGGGTGGTTATGCGGAAATTGGCGAAGCAGTAAAACTTGACTTTATAAAAATTTCAGCTACCTTAGTTTAACAATTTGATATAAAATATTAAAACGATTTCAGATTAGCACCTTGTGCTTAATTCCACACATCACGGAAAATCGAGATTAATTTCTACAGCCAACGTTACAAAAAAATGCTTAAATTGATGCGATTTTGTAGAATTTTCACAAATGCATAAACAACTGAATATCAACATAATAATTTAACGTTAGTCAGAATTATGACCAGTCCAAAACAATTAGAAAAATTAATCATAAATATTCTTTGATGAGAAAAATATTACTTTTTATTTTATTGCAAGTCGTTATACTACCAACCTTTGCTCAACATAATCATAGTGACCATTCTAAAGAAATAAATCATGTTATAACATGTAGAAGTGGCGTAAATTATATTGAAAACCTTCCTGCTCCAGAACTCATGAATGGTGTTGGGACTTCAAAATTAAAAATAAAAACTTCGTCAGAATTGGCACAAAAATATTTTAGCCAAGGAGTTAGTCAGTTACATTGTTTCTGGGACTTTGAGGCCTATAGATCATTTAAGGAAGCGACCAGAAACGATTCTACAGCAATTATGCCGTATTGGGGCATTCTGCACACAATATTATTTATTGATAACGAAGAGTTTGATGAAGAGAAAAAAATAGCGGTAGAGAAACTTAAAGTATTAAGTGAAAATGCAGAAGGTTATGAAGCCCTTTATAGTAAAGGAATTCTCGATTTTGTTGAAACTAAAAATCCAGAAGGTTATTTGAAACAGTTAGAAAATATCGTTCATCAATACCCAAAAGATATTGATGCAAAACTTTTTTTGGCCCTATTTAACATGTCTGGATATGATGAAAATATGAACCCTCGAGAAGGAACCATCTATAGTGAATATTTGTTACGAGACCTTCTTATTTCAAATCCAGAAAATCATGGTGTGCATCATTATTGGATTCATCAAATGGAAAACTGCTGTCCTGAGGAGGCTTTAGGGAGCGCTGATAAACTAGCAGATTTAGCTCCAGGATCAGGACACATTATCCATATGCCCGGACACATCTATTATAAATTAGGTGATTACAAAAAGGCTCATGATCAATTTATTAAAGCTATGAAAGTAGACTCAACATATATGGCCAATCAAAATATTAAGGAGATTGATAACTGGAATTATATACACAATCTAAATTATTTATTAGCCAATTGTGCTCAAGATGGGCGTTATAAAGAGGGTCTATATTATGCAGAAAGACTTGAAAAAATGGTCGCTGTAGCAGATAGAGTTGATATGCATCGAGGCGCCTACTTTTATCAAGGAATAATTACCCCTGCAATCATGGAAATGCGCTTTGGATTTTGGGATAAAGCTGTTGAAAAATTTGATAAAATAATGGATTTAGATTCAATGTATGGAAGGCAAGCCATGGATTACAAAGCTGCGTTTTCTACTTTTTCTTCAGGAATGTCTGCTTTAAAAACTAATGACATTTCTAAGGCAAAATCAAAATTAGATCAACTGGATGCTTTGTTTTGGCGAAATTCACAACTAGAAAATGAAAAGGATAAAATCAATCAATTCCGATTGAAAACACTACGCGTTACTTCCATAGAACTAAAAGGAAATATTTTAATTGCCGAGAAAAAATATGATAAAGGAATAGAAGTCCTAAAAAAAGCTGTTGAAATGGAAAAAGATTTAGGTTATTCAGAACCTCCATATTACCCAAGACCGACCTTGTTAAGTTTAGCAGATGCATACACTAAAAAAGGTGATTATGAAAAAGCTGAATCTTGTTACGGAAAAATACTTGACAAACATCCAAATAGTTCTATGGCATATTGGGGATTAATGAAGATTTACAAAAAGATGAAAAAACAGGATAAATATGAAGGGATTAAATCAAAATTTGATACTATAACTCAATATGGTGATAAAGATATTTTTAAATAGTAATAACGAAGTCATATTTAAATCGAATATTAATAAATTAGCCTAACACCCTATATAATTTATTGCTAGTTTTAGGCTACTTACGAAAATACTTACGACCAGATAAATATCGAGATTTTATTCGGTTAATATTTGCTAAATTAATTGTTTAGCGTAGCAACTAATCATACACAAAACCGCTAAACGATTATAATATAAAATCAAACAACCAACCCCTTAACAGCCTCAAAATCCAAACCACCATAATTACCAGAACTCATTAATAACAACGCTTTATTATCAAAGTTTTGTTCAAACAGAAATGCTTTAAATTCTTCTGGATTGGTGTAAATAATTAAATCGTCACGCTGAAAAGCATTAGCAATTTGCTCGTGAGTAACCTCTTCTAATTTCTTAATTTCTACGGCGTGCGGTGAGTAAAAAACAACCGCAACATCGGCTGCATCAAGCGCACCTTTGTATTCTTTTAAAAATTCAGCATTTAAACTGCTATAGGTATGTAATTCTAAACAGGCTACTAAAGTTCTATTTTCATATTGCTCTTTAACGGCATTGGTTGTCGCTTCTACTTTACTTGGCGAGTGCGCAAAATCTTTATAAGCGACACTAGTATTACTTTCTGCAATTTTTTCTAAACGTTTGCTTGCGCCTTTAAAGGTAGAAATGGCTTCATAAAAATCATCTTCATCAATACCCATGTGCTGACAAATCCATTTGGCGCCAGCTAAATTATTTAGGTTATGCTTCCCAAAAACTTCAATGGGCAATGGCCCTTCTGGAGTTTCTAAAAGTGTTTGCCCGTTTTCAACCGTATATTCTGGAGTTTGATATGCTAGTTTTCTAATCGTATTTTGAGACGCTTCAACTACTCGTTTTACTTCTGGGTCTTCTTCATTATAATTTATGCTTCCACCACTTACAATAGAATCTACGAAAATACTAAACTGCTCCACATAGTTTTCGTAAGTTGGGAATACATTAATATGATCCCATGCTACACCACTTAACAAGGCAATATTGGGTTTATATAAGTGAAATTTTGGTCGTCTATCAATCGGCGAGCTTAAATATTCGTCGCCTTCTAAAACTATAAAATCGTTATCATCAGTCAGTTTTACCATCACATCAAAACCTTCTAATTGCGCGCCAACCATATAATCCACTTCCCTATCATGATAATGCATCACGTGTAAAATCATAGAGGTTATCGTCGTTTTACCATGACTTCCACCTATAACCACACGTGTTTTATGTTTAGATTGTTCATATAAAAACTCAGGGTAACTATAAATTTTTAAACCTAATGTTTGCGCTTTTAGTAACTCAGGATTATCTTCTTTAGCATGCATGCCTAAAACAATGGCATCTAAATTAGTTGTAATTTTTTCTGGATACCAACCAAATGTTTCTGGCAATAAACCTTTAGCATCTAATCTGGATTTTGAAGGCTCAAAAATTGTATCATCGCTTCCTGTTACTTGATAATCTTTATTGTGTAATGCTAGGGCTAAATTGTGCATTGCAGCACCACCAATAGCTATAAAATGTACATTCATTTAAGTGTTTTTGAAGATTTTCAAATATAGTTTTTTTGTACTAATGCTAAAAGTTATTTCACGGAGATTCGCAGCGAGTCACAGAGTATTCTCAAAATTTTTCGCGCAAAGACGCCAAGTTGCAAAGTTTAAAAAACTGTTAGTCTGAATACTGATACTGTGACTGAATACTGCAAACTGCGACTGAAAATTAAAGATTCAAAATCTTCTCTCTTTCTTCTTTGAAAGGTTTTATTTTTGGCAATTCCGCAATGGCCAAATCTATGTATTTTAATGCTTCCGTTTTGTTGCTTTTGTGCGTATGTATTTGGGCTAAACGGTAATGTGCCCAAGCTTTTGGAACACCATCTTCTGGCGAATAATTTTTAAGATAGGTTTTTAAACATTGCTCGCCTTTGCGTAATTCAATGTTGTATTCCGCAGCCACTTTTCCTATTTGATAATGCAGTGCATTACGTTGGTGTTTTTTTTGAGCTTCTTCAATGTTTTTTATGGCTTTTTCTGGCTCATTTTTTTTCTCATAAAGGTTTGTAAGCTTATCAAAACAGGTTAACGAACCACCTTCATTAATGGCCATTTTATAATGTTTTTCGGCTAATTCGGGTTCTTTATCATATTCATAAATATAGCCCTTTGCTAAGTAACCATCAACCTTTGAAAGGTTTTCTAATTCCTGTGCATAATGCAACGACTTACTTTTACTACCACCAAAAATTCCGGGTAGTTGCATATATAATTCAACCAAAGCCCAACGTGCTTCAATATGCTTTGGATCTAATTCAGCAGCTTTTATAAATGACGATTTTACATCACCGATTAAACCAACTGCTTTAAATTTATTTTCTAATGCTTTCATACCTAAAGCACCACCATATTTATAATGGTAATTTGCCTGATTTGTATCAGCATCAACCAATTTTTCGTAGGTGTCTATGGCTTCATTCCACTTTTTTTGATGCCCGTAAGCGTCTCCTAAAAGTTCAATGGCTTGTAAATTATTGGGGGTGTGTTCTAAAAATTCAACAAGATTTTTTTCAGCTTTAACATATTGCTTTTTTTCAAAAAGTGATTCTATGTCATCAAAACTTGATTGACCGATTACCAAAAAAGGACATAATAGTAGGTAAAAAAAGATTTTCATAATATTTGAGTCGAAAAAACAAAGTTAATATTTATAGTTGACTTAAAAAATGGGTAACTTCACTCAACCAACGAAACCATTCACGCATTTATTGTTTTTTGGAATGGCTTTTGAAAGTAACTTAGTGACAAACTTATAAAAATGAAAAATACTTTATTTATAGTAATGATTATACTTTTCGCCAACTTTACTCAAGCTCAAAACTCAAACTACGAGGATTTATGGAGTAAAGTAGAGCAATTTGAAATTGACGGATTGCCAAAATCGGCATTAAAAATTGTTGAAGATATTTCTAAACAAGCTGAAAAAGATAACAACACGCCGCAACTTATTAAAACGATGCTTTTTAAAAGCAAGTTTGCTTTAGTTTTAGAGGAAGATGCGCAACTTACAATTATAAATGATTTTAAAAATCAAATTGAAAAAAGCAAATTTCCAACAAAAAACATATTAGAAAGTATGCTTGCCAATATGTTTTGGCAATATTTTAATCAAAATAGATGGCAATTTTATAACAGAACAAAAACCTCTGAAAAAGTAGATACTATAGATTTTAGAACTTGGGATTTACAAACACTTTTTGATGAAATACACACCCATTTTCAAAAATCATTGGAAAGTGGTTTGATGCTTCAACAAGAAAATTTAAGTGATTTTGATGTCATTTTAAATCTTCAAAAAGATTCTAAAACTTACAGACCTACTTTATTCGATTTTTTAAACCACCAAGCCTTAGCCTTTTATAAAACCAACGAAACTAGTATTACAAAACCTGCCTATAAATTTGAAATTGATATTCCTGATTTTTCAAGTGATTCAAAAACGTTTTCAACTTTAAAAATAGAATCTAAAGATTCTACGTCGTTACAATTACATGCCCTAAAAATCTATCAAAATTTAATTCATTTTCATTTAAAAGATGAACAACCTTATGCTTTGGTTGATGTTGATATTGAGCGCTTAAAATTTGTAAATCAGTACGCTACGTTTTCTGAAAAAGAATCTATCTTATTAAACGCTTTAAAAACTGAAAGTGAGAAATTAGAAACTCATGAGGTTTCTGGTTTATACAATTTTGAAATTGCAGCCATTTATTACCAACAAAGTAATCAATATCAACCCAATACAAATGAAGATTATCGTTGGAAAGCTAAAGATGCTATTACTATTTGTAACCGTATTATTTCAAAATTTCCAGAAAGTAAAGGTGCAGAAAAATCTGCTATTTTAAAAACACAAATTGAGCAACAAACACTTCAAATTACTACTGAAGATTATCTTCCTATTCAAAAAAACGCACGTTTATTGGTGCGATATAAAAATTTAAATGCACTTAATTTTCAAATATTTGAAATTAATAAAAATCAAATAGACCGTTTTAATAGAATCTACAAAAAGGATGAGCAACTTGCATTTATCAAAAAACTTAAAACGGACAACGATTGGAAAAGCAACCTACGAAACGAAAACGATTACCAGATACATACCACTGAAATTTTAGTTCCTAAACTAAATAACTGTCGCTATTTAATTTTTGCGGCGGTTGAAAATGATGAAGAAACCTTTGCATTCACAACCATTCAAGTTACAAATTTAGCTTTGATAGAAACTGAAAGTGAACACTTTAAAACCTTCCAAGTTGTTGATAGAAATAACGGAAATCCTATTAGTAATGCTGCTATTGAATTGAAATATTATAAAAATAATAGCAGAAGTTCTAAAACACAAAATTACACTACCAATAGTTTTGGAGAAATTAAAATTGAAAAAAATAAGGATCGTTACAGAAATATTAATGCAAAAATAAAGTATGGAAATGATGTTGCCTATTTTGGTGATTATTATGTAAACCCATACTATAAACGCGAAAAAGAAAAGGATTCTTATAAGTCGTTTGTATTTACAGATAGAAGTATTTATCGTCCTGGGCAAACCGTTTATTTTAAAGCGATTGCCATGAAAACCATGAAAGGCAAATCGGAAGTTTTAGCCAATGAAAGCGTTTACGCCGTTTTACTAAACACAAATAGTGAAGAAATTAAAGAACTAAAATTAGTTACCAATGAATTTGGATCTGTTTCAGGCGAATTTATCTTACCAAACAACGGTTTAAATGGTGAGTATTATATTGAGTTTGATGGTGATGAAGAAGATTTATTTACAGCACATTATTTCTCAGTTGAAGAATACAAACGCCCAAAGTTTGAAACTAAATTTAATCCTGTAACTGAAACCTTTAAAGTAAATGATTCTGTAACTATAAAAGGGAATGCTTTAGCTTATGCTGGTAGTAATATTACCGATGCCAAAGTTGTGTATCGGGTACACCGAAAGGTTGAGTATCCACGTTGGTATTTTTGGTACAGACCTTGGTTTAATAGCGAACAACAAGAAATTACACATGGAGAAACTATGACCAATGATAAAGGGGAATTTGAAATTACTTTTAAAGCCATACCAGACCAAAGTGTTGATAAAAGCAGTTTACCCATTTTTAATTATGAAATTACTGCTGATGTTACCGATTTAAATGGCGAAACCCGAAGCGCAACAACCATTGTAAATGTTGGTTATCATGCTTTAGTAGCAAATATGAGTATAGATGCTGTTTTAGATAAAACTAAAAAAGACCATCGTATATCTATTGACACTAAAAACTTAAACGGTGAATTTGTTCCAGCAACAGGAACCATTAAAATATACAAATTGAAAGCACCAAATTCAGTTTTAAGAACCCGTCCTTGGACTGCTCCAGACTATCAAGATTTCTCTGAAGAAACGTTTAAAAATCTATTTCCGCACGATGCATATTCAAATGAACACCATGCTAATAATTGGAAAAAAGGCGCATTAGTTTTTGATGAAAATTTTGATACTGAAAAATCTAAAACACTCGAACTAGGTAAGATTAAAAAATGGAAATCGGGACAATATATTATCACTTTAGAAAGCAAAGATAAGTTTGGGCAACTCGTAAAAGATGAATTAAAAACAACCCTTTACAGTGATGATGACAAAGCTTTAGCCGATAATCAATTGTTTAGTATTTCTACTGATAAATCCACTTATAAATCTGGTGAAACAGCTATTGTAACTTTGGCGTCTGCAGCAGAAAATATGAATGTTACTGTTCATATTGAGAAAGACCAAAAGGTTATAACAACCTATAGTATTCAATTGAATAATAACAAAAAAACGTTTTCTATTCCAGTTGAAGCTAAAGATATTGGAGGTTTTGTAGTGCATTATAGTTTTGCTGCGTTTAATAGTTTTCAATCAGGAAGTTTAAATATCGCTGTTCCATATCCTAAAACAGAATTAGATATTGAAACTAAAACCTTTAGAGACAAGCTCCAACCTGGAACCGATGAAACTTGGAGCTTTAAAATTAAAGGTCCAAAAGGCGAAAAAGTAAGTGCCGAATTATTAGCAAGTATGTATGATGCATCTTTAAATCAATTTAAGCCGCATACTTGGAGTTTTAACCCGATTAATAATCCTGTTTATTATTCATCAAACC
>JBAQZZ010000071.1:0-26719 GCA_049791475.1 Flavobacteriaceae bacterium
TTTTTTGAGTGTGGAACTCCAATTTATGAGATTGCTTCGTCCCTCGCAATGACGGTTCGATTGAAATAACAAAGATAAAACCAGAACGTCATTGCGAGGACGCAGGACGTGGCAAGCTGTTTAATGGTTACTTGAATTTTAATACACTTTTTTTTTGAGTGTGGAACTCCAATTTATGAGATTGCTTCGTCCCTCGCAATGACGGTTCGATTGAAATAACAAAGATAAAACCAGAACGTCATTGCGAGGACGCAGGACGTGGCAAGCTGTTTAATGTTTACTTGAATTTTAATACACTTTTTTTTTGAGTGTGGAACTCCAATTTATGAGATTGCTTCGTCCCTCGCAATGATAGTTCTATTTGTGAGATTACCACGTCAGTCGTTCCTTCCTCCTCGTAATGACGATTTGATTTGTGAGATTGCTTCGTTCCTCGCAATGACGGGTTAATTCATATACTTACCCTTCTTACTGCCTTCATACATCACATACTTAACCAAACGTGCTTCCAATTTCGCATTGTACAACTGTATTTTTCGCGAAGGTCGTAATCCAACATGCTTCAATGCATCAAGGTTTGAGGTAATAAACCAAGCATCGGTACCTGGATAGTTTTGTTTTAGGGTGTCGCCAATATTTGCGTAGAATTCTTCCATATCAATATTTAAACGCTCGCCATATGGCGGGTTAAATACCATGTGAAGTTTCTCATCGCCACCTTTTTGAGTTTTAAAGAAGTCTTCATGTTTTACCTCAATAAAATCTTCTAATTGGGCATTTTTTACATTTTCTTTAGCTTTATCTACCGCACTTGGTGCTTTATCGTAACCTAATATTTTATGATGAAAATCACGGGTTTTACCAAGTAAGGATTCTTCTATTTTTTCAAATAATTCCACATCCCAATCATGCCAACGCTCAAAAGCAAATTCTTTACGCATGAGGTTTGGTGGAATGTTACAGGCTATCATTGCTGCTTCAATAAGCATGGTGCCCGAGCCACACATTGGGTCCATAAAATCGGTTTGTCCGTCCCAACCTGATAGCATAATTAATCCTGCAGCCAAAACTTCGTTTATAGGTGCAATATTTGTAGCTGTTTTATAACCGCGTTTATGCAGTGAATCTCCTGATGAATCTAATGAAATAGTACATTTTCGACGGTCAATATGCACGTTTATTTTTAGGTCGGGAAATTTAAGATCTACGTTAGGTCGCTGTCCATCGGTATCTCTAAATTTATCGACAATGGCATCTTTTGTTTTTTGTGCGATGTATAGCGAATGCGTAAATAAATCGGAATGTATTGTCGCATCAACCGCCAGTGTTCCTGTGGGTTTTAAATACTGCGACCAATCCATAGCATAAATTTTATCGTATAAATCTTTCTCGTTTTTTACGGTAAACGAATGGATAGGTTTTAAAATTTTAATGGCTGTACGCAATGCTAAATTACATTTATACATAAAGCCTTTATCGCCCGAAAAGGATACGTTACGCACGCCTTTTTTAACATACATGGCACCAAGCTGGGTGAGTTCTTTTTCTAATAAATCTTCAAAGCCAAAAAGGGTTTTGGCAACCATGTTGAAATTTTCTTCCATTTTTTTCGTCAAATACTTTACAAAAATAACGTAATTTTGTGGCAAACGTGAAGTTTATTGATAATTCGGGTTAAGGATTGATGCGGCATCCTTTTTTGTGCAAATAGCAAATTTGATGATAACTTATTTATGATGTTATTAAAAACTTGGTGAGATACTGAAACAAGTTCAGCACAAGAAAGATATAGCGGAAAGCCTGACCCCACTTTTGGGTGGGGTAACCCCCAAAAAACAAAAAGAGATTCCTGCCAGCTCAGGACATTTAATATGAGTAAAAACACTACGACATGGTTTACCTCTTGGTTTGATTCGCCATTTTACCATATTTTATATAAAGATAGAGACCACACCGAGGCGCATAATTTTATGGATACGCTTACCGATTATTTGAATTTACCAGAAGCGGGAACGATTTTAGATTTGGCTTGTGGCAAAGGCAGGCACGCCCTATATTTAAACACTTTGGGCTATGATGTAACGGGTGCTGATTTGAGTGAAAATAGCATTGTTTATGCAAAACAGTTTGAAAACCACCGGTTGCGTTTTGAGGTGCACGATATGTGTAAACCTTACCCAAAACAGTTTGATGCGGTTTTTAATTTATTTACTAGTTTTGGATATTTTGAAAAAGATGAAGACAACTTAAATACCATAAAATCTATAAAAACAGAGCTTAACGCCGCTGGTTTTGCTGTAATTGATTTTATGAATAGTGAGTTTGTAATTGATAATTTGGTACCCGAAGAGATTAAAACTGTGGATGGTATTGATTTTAATTTAAAACGTTATGTGGAAGATGGGTACATTGTAAAAGATATAGCATTTACTGCTGATGGTGAAGCATATAATTATCAAGAACGGGTACGCGCTTTTACTTTAAAAGATTTTGAATTGCTTTTTGAACAAGCGGATGTAAATTTACTGGATGTTTTTGGTGATTATAAATTACGTAAGTTTAACACGAAAACATCGGAGCGTTTAGTCCTAATTTTCAAATAGCCCATAATGGGCTTTTAATTAGGCTCACTGTTGCGGATTATTATGGATTAGTTTATTACTATTGAATATTATTTTTTGAATGAATAAGTTTCTTTTTCCTGTATTGGCAGTTATTTTAGGAGTTGCAATTGCAATTATTTCTAAAAACAAAAAAACATGGAACACCAAGCTCCTACTCTCTTTTAGTGGTGCTTTTTTATTGGCTTTAACGCTTTTTGAGTTGCTACCTGAAGTTTACAATCATTTAGATACCAAACGTACCGGCCTTTTTATAATGGGCGGTATTTTACTGCAAATAGTTTTAGAGTTATTCTCGAAAGGTGCCGAACATGGGCATGTGCACATTCGTAAACACGAAACGGCTTTTCCGTGGTTGTTATTTATTAGTTTATGTATTCATAGTTTTTTAGAAGGCTTCCCTATACACGAACATAACGATATGGTTTATGGTGTTTTAATTCATAAAATACCAATCGCCACTTTAATTAGCATGTTTTTATTTCAATCTAGTTTTAGTAAGTTACAAATTATAGCTTTTTTAGTAGTTTTCACTGCTATGACGCCGCTTGGAACTTTAATTTCAAACACAACCAACATTAGTGAAAGTTTATCACACAGTATAAATGCGATTGTTATTGGTATCTTTTTCCATATTTCAACTACTATTTTATTTGAAAGTGGTGAAGGCCATAAATTTAGTCTTGGTAAGTTTATTGCTATTATTTTAGGCGTTGGTATTGCTTATTTAATATAGACGTCATTCCCACGAAGGCGGGAATCTTATTAATTGAAACTAAATTATAATAAAGTGGATTCCTGACTGAGCCAGGAATGACAAAATGTATGAGATTCCCTTCTTCAAGGGAATGACAAAAAACTTAGAAATGTTTTCAAAAGAAGAATCGCGCATATTACGACAAGAATTCTGGACGAGTTTCGGGAAGTCATTTCCTAGAAAATGGATTTTGTACGACACAAAATTAAAAGGTTTAAGTTTTAAATTTCATTTTGACACCAAATCTGCTTTAGTGGTTTTAGATTTAGAAGACGACCTTGAAAACCGTATTAATTATTGGGAAAAATTACAAGCTTTAAAATCTATTTTATTAAATGATTTTTTGCCTGATGTTATTTTTAAAGAAGATTATTTTTTAGAAAATGAAAAAGAGATTTCGCGTATTTATATACCTCTAGAACAAAAAGTATCCATTCATAACAAAAATACTTGGCGTGTTGTGATGGAATTTTTCAATGCCAAAATGAATTTATTTGAAGCTTTTTTTGAGGAGTATAAGGATGTTATAGATTCTTAAACTAAAGGTAATAACTATATGAAATTACGTATAAGTACGTATTGCTTTTGTGGCAAGAAAATTTTAACTTTGCTTATAATCCATTTGGTATAAGTTATTAAAACGGATGTGTATGATAATTAAAGTTATCAATGAATACAACTGACCAAGTATTTACCATACTGACTTACTGAAATTTCTTTATTTTTTTCGACCTTTTTTTAGCTTGTTTGCGGATTATTTTAAATATAATTTAACAGATGTAATTATTATAAATGAATTAAATAATGTAATTTAATCAATATTTATTCGTCTAAGCAATAAGTTAATTAAATGAAAATTAAAAAGTTTAGGAAGTTGCAAGTTCTACTCTTTTTTCTATATTTGTCTTGCAAAACACAAACAATATAAGTTAAACTTTACAAATGACTAAACATTCTGATTCTTTTAAAAAGTTTGATGATATGCCTTATATTACTGAACAACTCAAAGTTAGTAAACATCAGGTAAGAGCAAGAATTAATGTTTTAACTGGTCAAGAAGGAGATGTTTGGGTTTGTTATTCTTCATCACTAAACACTTCTGGTTATGGAGATACAAAAAAAGAAGCTGAGGAATCTTTTCGGCATAATTTGGAGGTTTTTTGTGAATATTTACTAAAACTTAAAGTTGCACAACAACAAAAAGAATTACGTTCACTAGGATGGGAATCTAAAAAATATGCTAGAAAACAATTTTCTAAAGCTTACGTTGATGAAAATGGAGAACTTCAAAATCTTACGAATGTCAGAGTTCAATCGCTAGAAACTACAGCAGCATAATATGGCTCGTCGCCCTATAAAAACAAAAGATTGGGTGCGTTTCCTAGAGGCTCATAACTGCAAATACAAAAGAACAAAAGCATCACATGTTCATTATCAATGTCCGGGTTGTTTTAGACCAGTAACTCATAGGTCTAAAGACAAAGATATTCCTGCAATGCACCTACAGACAAATTTAAAAACTATGGGACTTAGTCTTGATTATCTTTATGAGTGGATTAAAAATAATTAACTAAATTTTGCCTCCGACTGTCAGTAATCTGCCTTCTTCTAAAAAATATAGTATTCAATATGTTGACGAAGTCTAAAGCTTCTGCGTGTATAGTAACCTTATTCCGTTTTTTTGTTCTTTCTGATTATTAATTAATTAAATTTAATAAATTACAAACTTAAGATGCATATAATTAATTTGTTAGTTCTGTGTATACTGGGAAAATCAGTGAATTTACCTCTGATACATTTTCTTTTGCTAACTTTATTCTAGCCAACTCAACTAACCATATAAAACAACAATAAGCACAACTCCAAAAACACATCAAATTTCAAATCATTTTAACCATCAAATAATCATCCATTACAAAGCCTTTTCCAATATCGGTAATACTAGATTCTGTGTTCACAAAACCCATCTTTTCGTAAGCCGAAATTGAGTTTTTATTATACTTATTTACATGTAGCTTCATAGTTGAAATATCTTCTTCTAAAGCCAAAGATTCTGCAAATAACAAGGCTGTTTTTGCTATTTTTTTTCCTCTATAACTTTTTAAAACATAAAGTTTACTTATGTATATAAAATCAGTTTCTTTTTCAATAGCTATATAGCCTACAGGAACGTCATCAAAAGTCATGTAGAAGAACAAAATACCTTCTTTGGCGCTTTTTTCAATACTTTTTACAGAGTTATATTTTTCGAGCATATACTCTATTTGCTCTATACTTATAATAGTTATATAATGCTCATGCCAAATGGTATGTGCTAACTTAGAGATACACTTATAATCTGCTAAAGACGTTGCTGGTTGAATATGAATCATAAACTAGATATATTAAATCACAAAATAAAATATCATGAAAAAGTGAAAAATAGCACCTGATAAAACAAATAAATGCCAAATAACATGATTGTAAGGTATTTTTTGAATGGCATAAAAAATAATACCAACCGTATAAGACAATCCGCCAGCAAATAAAAATAAAATGCCGTCGCTTCCTATGATTTCTGATAATTTTGAAAAATCAAAAACAATCAACCATCCCATAACTAAATACAAAAGTGTTGAAAATATCTCAAATTTTCCTGTGAAAAAAAGTTTTAAAATCACTCCAAAAGCGGCAATTCCCCAAACTACCCAAAAGAGTGTCCAACCTAAAGTTTGTTCTAATGAAATTAATAAAACAGGTGTGTATGTTCCAGCTATTAAAAGATAAATACTAATGTGATCTATTATTCTGAAATAATGTTTTTTCTTCTCATTGGTTACGGAATGATATAAGGTTGATGCCGAAAATAAAACAATGATGGAAATGCCGTAAACAATAACACTAAATAAACTCCAATCTGTTTTATTCGTGTTGAAAACAATGAGTAAAACCAAAGCGGCTATCCCAAATAATGCTCCAATAGCGTGCGTAAAAGCATTTAGTTTTTCTTCAAAAGGTGATTGAATCCGCATCTTAATTTCGTGGTTTTTCAGGTTCGGTTATTTTAGATTTATCACTATATAACCACTTATTAGTTAAATCGTAAAAATCGAATGGAATAGCAGATTCTTGACGCACCAAACGTCCGCTTTGAAAACTTCGCTGCAAGATATCTTCTATAAAATAATCTTCTTCTTCATTTACAGGATCAAATTCTCTTTTTAAAGAAATATCAAACATACTAGCCGTGGTATTATACCAAAAGGCGCGCCAACCACTGCGTAATTCTTTTATTAAATCGAATGTGGTACGCCCTGTTTGCCTATGAATTAACTTGACAAGAATCTGACCTTCGGTACGTGTCATCTTTTTTAATTCTTCTGAAAATTCGCCTTCAATATACTTTTGAATACGCTTGGTGTAACGTTTTTTATCGCGATTTTTTGTAAGTGTCGCTAAGTGCTTGGTTAAAGAATCTAATCGATCTGCTGCGAGTTTTGCATACGGATACACTTTTAAGGTTTTTCGGCGTAGAATTAAGTAACGAATACGGTCTTCTTTATTATCAAATTTGAGTTTGTGCAAAAGCATCACTTCCTCTAAATCAATAACTGTTCTAGGAATAGAATCTCCTTTTATAATAAGATATTCATAACTGGTTGTATCTTCTTCAATCTCGTTGACTTGAGAAAAGAGGAGAACGGGAAAAAGGATCATTATGTATTTAAAAAAAGTCATTATTACAATCGGAGCTTTTGATGTTTCAAAATTACTAATTTATACCAATTTAACTACTATATGGTGTACAGAAAACAAAGTTGCTTTTTTGTTTTATAACACTGTGATTGATTTGCATAGCAATAGTTCTGGAAATTAATAACTAGGAAATAAAACGAAAAGTGAACGCGTTTGAATACATTATTTAGTAGCTAAATTGGTATCATACTGATAAACATTAAATTCTTACTAATATTATACCAGAAAGCTCTTATTTATTCATGGCATAAAAAAACCCACAACAAATAGTGCTGTGGGTTATTTAAAACTATACTGTTTTACAAACGCCTTCTGTTGTCGTTCGAGTTGGTGTCAATCAATTTATTATAAGGGTCTACGCCTACTTCAATAGGTTTTTTATCAACGATTATAGTAACTTTATTATTAATTTCTGTAATTTTATGCTTCTTTAAATACAATTCAACTTCGGTCATTTTACCATCTTCACCTTCATTTTCTGCAAAAACACCAATATCAATATAATCGGCTAACGGAGCAGATATAATAGGCTTTCGCATAGCTTCTGTTTTATATGTAATACTGTCATTATAAAACTTTTTACCTTTTTCATCATTTCTATATTTGCTTACTTCAAACTCAATATCTAATTGATATTTTCCATTTTCAAGTTCGGTAGAAGTGACCTCTTTAATTCTATTTTCGTAAAGCGTAATCGTTTCGAACATATCGTGAATAGCATACTGCAATGAATCTGGTGTAACTTCTCTAATATGGTTTACCATATCAATAGATGTGGTGTACGGCGGATCTTGAAATTTAACCTTCTCAACATATTTTTGTAATGCGCCGTTTAAAACATCTTCACCAATATAATCGCTTAAAGCATAAAACACTAAAGAACCTTTTTGATAACGAATATAACCTTGACCATCGTTATACATCAATGCGTTTTCTCGTTTGCTTTCAAAGGTGCGTTGCGTTAAATAATCGTCTAAAGCTTTCTTCAAAAATTTACGCATTTTATCTTTTCCTTGTTGATGCTCCAACACTTTAAGTGACACGTATTCCGATAAACTTTCAGATAACATAGTTGCTCCTAAAACATCGGCACCCATAACTTGATGTGCCCACCATTGATGTGCGACTTCGTGCACTGTAATAGCAAACGGATAATCTACACCGCCTTCGTCAGTATCATCAACATCGGCAATAAAACCAGCACCTTCAGAGAACGGAATAGTATTAGCAAATGCTTCTGCAAAACTTCCGCCAGTTCTTGGGAACTCAATAATTCTGGCCTGTTTGTGTTGATATGGGCTAAAATTTTTAGAGTTATAATCCAAAGACGCTTTCATACCTGCCATCATTCTATCTAAATTATACTCGTGCCCTTTATGGTAATAAATTTCAAGATTAACATTGTTCCATTTATCCTTTTCTACTTCATATTTTGCTGAGTTAAAGGCGAAATAATTTAATATTTTACTATCCATTTTATAATGAAAATAACGACGACCATTTTCTGTCCATTCCTTTTGTAAATATCCTGGTGCAATAGCAATTTGATCTTCTGATGTACTTACTGTTGCTTCAAAATCTATCCAATCAGAATCTTTTCTAATATAGGTGTTTCCTAAGGCTGTAGAATCTGATGGATGTGGTTTTAAATCGTTTGGTGGCAACCCATATTTTTCACGGGTTTTATTGTCTGTTAATTCGCCACCTCCATAGCCTAAAGAAGGAAAAATAGATGAGTTTCTTATATAAGTGCCATTAGCTAATACAGGTGAATTCTTATTCAACCATGTATTTGGTTTGTTTTTCACAGTAAAATCTAACTCCAAACTATCACCGGGTTGTAAAGGCTGTTTTAGTACATAAATATCAAAATTATAAATAGTGTCTTCAGATACTAAATTGACCTCTTTATTAAACTTAAAAGTAGACGGATAATCGTTATGATTTAATAAAATGGTGTCCATAGCCATTTCTGTTTTATTAACCATCAAATAATGTCCGTCAGCTTCAAAATTTCGCTGTTTAGGAAAAATATTCATATTCACTTTTACTGCAACTATACGTGGTTGTAGTTTAGCTTCATACTTCTTATAAGTCTTCTCCCACTCTACGGTTTGAAGTTCTCGTTCTTTTTCCGAAGTCCTTTCATTTAGGATATTATTCTCATAATAAATTCCAAAACCTAATGCTGAAAAAGAAACTAAAAATAAAGCGAATGCACCTATTGTTAAACCTTTAAAACGCAATTTTGCAATGGATAAACGCTCTTTAAATGAATGTGGTAAGCCTCGAACCCAAAATAAAGCGGTTAGTATAAATAATATTAACCCACCTAAAAACCAATATATTTTATGAGCGAAATAACTTGTAAAAGAATCGCCATAACCATTCATATCTGAATACTGAAATCCTGGATCTTGATTAAATCTGAATATATTTTGCTCAATACCAGCAAAACGTAATAACGGAATACCAATGGATAATACAATTAAAACAAACAAACCTAGGTATGGGTTTCTGAATAGTGTTTGAACGAATAGTGCTAAAAATGCCCAAATAACATAGTTTATTAATCTTAACCCGAAAAGTTCTTTAATATAATGTCCGATTTCAAAATCGAAATAACCATTATACATTTGAAATAAAATTCCGGATACCATAATAACAGCCAGTAAAACTAATTGCATTTTTATAAGTGCAATAAACTGAGATAAATAAAGCGTCCAGTTTGGTGTTGGTGTCACATCTACTAAATGGTTCATATTAGACATATTGCCTCTGTGCACCAACATACCAGCATATAAAAAGGTGCAGATATTTATAGCAATGGTAAAGGACGCACCACCGTTTAACATTTTCCAAGTAACGGGGAGCGTAGGCGTACCAAATATGTTACCAACTTCGGATAAAGCGATTAAAATAATAATTAACCCAACCAGAACGATACTTAAAAACGGCCAACTTTTAACGATATATTTAAAATCTATATTTGATAATTTCCAAGTTGTTTTTAAATTTTGAATAAAAGAATAATCAAAATCTACTTTTGGTAAATTAATTCTGGTAATACCTCCAAAATTACTTTTTATTACACGTTCCCCTTTATTCTTTTTAAAATTAAGAGTTATCGCATTTTGACTAAAAGAGAAAAACTTATATACTAACCCAAACACTAAAGTGGCAATGCCCAACCACAATAATCGGTTATAAATTATAACCCCTTTTACAGGAAGATATAATTCATTTTGTTCAGAAACCGTCCAATAACGTGTGTAATAATTTGATGCAGAAGCACCAAAGGGATCTATCATAGCTGCTAAATATCTGTTTTCAGGATCGGTTAATAAACTTTCCATTAACCCTTGAACAAACAACAATAAAATTACGGTTATAAAACCTGCTGCTATGTTTCGAGTAAATGTAACCACAGCAAAAACAATGGCGCCAAATAATAAAATATTAGGCAAAATGTAAACAAAGTAAGCACTTAAATACGACTTAAAACTAAAAGTTCCAACAATCTCAGAATTTGTTCCTGGTAACCTAAAACCTATAAATAATGCAATGCCTACAGCTAAAATAATTATAGTAACTATAAGAATAGAACTAAAAAATTTAGCAAATAAATAGTTAGCTTTTGTAAACGGATAGGAATACAAAATGGTATGCATGTCGCTTTTGTAATCTCTATAAATTGAAACCCCAATAATGGATGGAAATAAAAAGAATAAAAAGAGCGTCATGGCATTAAATAAGCCATTAACTCCCGAAGGAGAATTAACAACATTTGAAGACCCCGTGGAAACGGTTACACCATCAAAAATACCAGCTGAACTGGCAGAAAAAAGCATAGCTAATAAAAAGAAAATACCCATGTATATATAAAATGCTGGCTTTTTTAACCAGTATTTTAATTCATAATAAAATATTGTAGAAAACATATGTGTCGTTTTGGTTAATTAATTAAAACTATTAGGCAAGAATTGGTTCATCTTGCTTTAAAGCAATAAAATACACATCGTCTAATTGTGGGGGTACTGATATAAAATCATCTGCTGGTTTTTCAACAGCATGAACTCTTATATTTAAGGTATTATCTTGATTGTAATTTGAAGATAGAACATTATATGATGCTTCATTAGTTTCCAAATCATCACGCTCAATAATTTTAGTCCAAATTTGTCCTGATATTTCTGAAGTAGCTTCCATTGGAGTCGTATGTTTCAAAATTCTTCCGCCGTTTAAAATTGCCATTTCATTACAAAGCTCTTTAACATCATCTACAATATGTGTTGAAAAAATAACGGTACAGTTTGTTCCTACTTCACGCAAAACATTTAAAAACCGGTGACGTTCAGCAGGATCTAAACCTGCTGTAGGTTCATCAACAATAATTAATTTCGGATTATTTAACAGGAGTTGTGCAATACCAAAACGCTGTTTCATACCACCAGAATAGCCCGCTACATGTTTTTTACGAACATCATATAAATTAGTAATTTCTAAAACTTCTTTAACTAAGGCTTCTCTATCCGTTTTTGATTTCACGCCTTTTAAAGTGGCGAAATAATCAAGTAAACTTTCGGCAGACATTTTTGGATACACACCAAAAGATTGTGGCAAATACCCCAACACTTTACGAAGCGCCATTTTATCTTCAAGCACATTAATCTCACCAAACTGAATAGAACCAGAATCTGGACTCTGCAATGTTGCTATAGTCCGCATCAAAGAAGATTTTCCCGCACCATTTGGCCCCAACAAACCGAACATGCCCGTTCCTATTTCCAAGTTTAAATTATCTATAGCCTTTACGCCATTTTTATACGTTTTGGTCAAATTTGTAATGGTTAGCTTCATGATCTTCTATTTTATTTTTAGTTTTATTTCTGATAAGTATGGAAAGATAGTAATTTGTTACAAAATAATTTTGTGGAATACTAATAACTAAATAATTCCTATTATTTTTACAAAATACAGCAAAAAAAGAGGTCAGAATTAAAATGACTAAAAAAACAAACAAACTTATGGCTACAAAAAGCATACTGAATAAAAAGTCGATGGACTTTCTTGAAAAATATTTAAATAATGCCGCACCAACAGGTTATGAATGGACTGGACAAAAACTCTGGATGGATTATTTAAAACCTTATGTTGATGAATTTATTACCGATACCTATGGAACTGCTGTTGGCGTTATAAATCCAAAAGCAAAATACAAAGTAGTTATTGAAGGGCATGCTGACGAAATTTCGTGGTATGTAAATTACATTAGTGATAACGGCTTAATTTATGTGATTAGAAATGGCGGAAGTGACCATCAAATTGCACCAAGTAAAATTGTAAATATCCATACCAAAAACGGCATTGTAAAAGGTGTTTTTGGATGGCCAGCCATACATACACGCGATAAATCTAAAGAAGAAGCTCCAAAACCCGATAATATTACTATCGATGTTGGCGCAAAAGATAAAGCCGAAGTTGAAAAAATGAATATTCATGTAGGCTGTGTCATTACTTATCCTGATGAATTCCATATTTTAAATGGCGATAAATTTGTTTGTCGTGCTTTAGATAATCGCATGGGTGGCTTTATGATTGCTGAAGTGGCACGCTTATTAAAAGAGAATAAAAAAACGTTACCATTCGGACTTTATATCACCAATTCTGTACAAGAAGAAATTGGTTTGCGAGGTGCAGAAATGATAACCCACACTATTAAACCAAATGTGGCGATTGTAACTGATGTTACCCACGATACCACAACACCAATGATAGAACCTAAAAAACAAGGTCATTTAGAAATTGGACTTGGACCTGTGGTTGCTTATGCACCTGCCGTTCAGCAAAAATTGCGTGATTTAATTACAGAAACTGCGGCTGAAAAGAAAATCCCGTTCCAGCGTTCTGCTTTATCAAGAGCTACAGGAACAGATACAGATGCTTTTGCTTATAGTAATGGTGGCGTAGCTTCAGCATTAATTTCCTTACCGTTGCGCTACATGCATACTACAGTAGAAATGGTGCATAGAGATGATGTAGAAAATGTTATAAAATTAATTTACGAAACGCTATTAAAAATTAAAGATGGTGAAACGTTTAGTTATTTTAAATAAAATTAAAATGGAAACGTCATTGCGAAACCTTTAGGTTGTGGCAATCTGTTTGTTATTTAAGCAGATTACCACGTCGCTTACTCCTCGTAATGACGTTCATTAATAACATGGACGAATACATTGATATTGTTGATAAAAACGGTAATCCTACAGGTGAATCAGAGCTTAAATCTGTAATTCATCTAAAAGGATATTATCACAATACTGCACATATTTGGTTTTATACAAATGATGGTAAAATCTTGTTATCGCAACGGTCTGCTAAAAAAACGATATGCCCATTACTTTGGGATGTTTCAGTAGCAGGACATATTGATGCAGGAGAATCTATTGAGCAAGCTGCTATTCGAGAAACTAAAGAAGAAATTGGTTTAACCATTTCTAAAAATAATTTACTGAAAATAGGTGTTTTTGAGTGTTTTCAGAGTTACGAAAATGGAATAAACGACAACGAGTTCCATCATACTTTTATTTGTGAATTAAAAGTTCATATATCAGATTTAACACCACAAGAGGAAGAGGTTGCGTCCATAAAATTAGTAACCTCAAATGATTTTCAAGAACTTATAAACACCATTGAAAAAGAAAACAATCACTTTATTGCCTCAAACAAATTATACTATCAAACCGTATTTGATAACCTAATTAAAATTATTACATAATACTTTTAATTATCTTTCCTAAATGAATTTATTACTAGTTGCAGTTGCACCCGTTCTCATTATCATTCTATACATTTATTTTAAAGATAAATATGAAAAAGAGCCCAAACGGTTACTTTTTTACAACTTCCTTCTTGGTGCTATTGTAAGTATCTTAATAACAACAATCTTATATTATGGTTTTGACATTGTTTTACCATTACCAAACAAAACAAGCATATTTCAACAATTTATTAAAGCCTTTTTTGTTGTTGGATTAACCGAAGAATTTAGCAAATATGTAATTGTTAAATATTTTGCACAACCCAATGCAGCATTCAACGAACCGTTTGATGGTATAGTTTACGCTGTTATGGTTTCCATGGGTTTTGCAGCTACCGAAAATATATTTTATGTTCTTGAAGGTGGCTACCACACAGCTGTTTTAAGAGCTTTTACGGCCGTACCTGCCCATGCAACTTTCGGAATTTTAATGGGCTATTATATGGGGAAAGCTAAGTTTTCAAAAAATAAAATTGTTTTAAATTTAACAGGGTTATTATTAGCCATTATATTTCACGGTGCATATGACTTTTTCTTGTTTATAGATTTTGTTCCTGGTATTTGGGTTGGTGCTTTTATATCACTATTTATTGGTATTGTTTTATCCAGAAAAGCAATTAAACGACATCAACAAAATTCTAATTTTAATATTTGAGTTATTGATTTAAAAACATGACTAATCTCATTTACCAGATTTTGACTTTTCAATATTTTTATTAAATTTTTATATCTAAAAATCCTTATTACAAGGTAAATTCTCGAGTATAAAATTCTTATATTTACTATTAAATTAATTAAAATATAATGAGTAAAATTTTTAAAACCAAAGTTAATAATTCTTTCGATTTTGAAATTAAACATGAAGATTTAGCAAGTTTTGATGCCTCAGAAACTTCTAATAATAAATTTCATATTCTAGAACAAAACAAATCCTTCAAAGCAGAAATAATAAAGTCAGATTTCAATGCTAAATCCTATCAAATAAAGGTCAATAACAATTCGTACAATGTTTCAATTTTTAATGATTTAGATATACTGATAAAAGAAATGGGGTTCACTATTGGATCTACAAAACAAGTGAATTCAATTAAAGCGCCGATGCCAGGTTTGATTTTAGAAATTAATATTAACGTTGGGCAAAAAGTGAAAGAAGATGATTCGCTATTGATTTTAGAAGCCATGAAAATGGAAAATATAATTACCTCGCCCAGAGATGGCGTTATAAAATCGATATCTGCTAACAAGGGTGATGCTGTTGATAAAAATCAGTTATTAATTGAATTCGAATAGGTTATGAAAAAAATATTAATTGCCAATCGAGGTGAAATAGCTATTAGAGTGATGACTACCGCTCGGAAAATGGGTATTAAAACCGTTGCTGTTTTTTCAACTGCTGATAGAAATGCACCTCATGTTAAATTTGCAGATGAAGCTGTTTGCATTGGCAAACCACCTTCAAACCAATCGTATTTAAGAGGTGATAAAATTATTGAAGTTGCTAAACAATTAAACGTTGATGGTATTCATCCTGGTTATGGCTTCTTAAGTGAAAATGCTTCCTTTGCTAAATTATGTGAAGAAAATAATATTATTTTTATTGGGCCGCGCTCCAAAGCCATAAAAATAATGGGTAGCAAATTGGCAGCTAAAGACGCTGTTAAAAAATATAATATCCCAATGGTTCCAGGAATTGACGAAGCCATTACTGATGTTGAAAAAGCAAAAAAAATAGCCAAAAACATTGGGTTTCCTATTTTAATAAAAGCATCTGCTGGTGGTGGCGGAAAAGGCATGCGCGTGGTAGAAAAAGAAAGTGATTTAGAATCACAAATGAATCGGGCAATCAGTGAAGCGACATCAGCTTTTGGTGATGGTTCCGTTTTTATTGAAAAGTATGTTACTTCGCCTCGTCATATCGAAATTCAAGTGATGGCAGATAGTCATGGAAATGTTTTACACTTTTTTGAACGCGAATGTAGTATACAAAGGCGTCATCAAAAAGTGGTTGAAGAAGCGCCTTCGTGTGTTTTAACGCCTGAATTAAGAAACGAAATGGGAGAAGCAGCCATAAAAGTTGCCAAATCTTGTGATTATTTAGGTGCAGGAACTGTTGAGTTTTTATTGGATGCCAATCATAATTTTTATTTCTTAGAAATGAATACACGTTTACAAGTAGAGCATCCCGTTTCAGAATTAATTTCAGGGGTTGATTTAGTAGAACTTCAAATAAAAGTGGCTCGCGGTGAAGCACTTCAAATTAAACAAAGCGATTTAAAAATTAATGGTCACGCACTAGAATTACGAGTTTATGCTGAAGACCCATTAAATGATTTTTTACCCAGTGTTGGCCGTTTAGATGTTTATAAAATTCCTAAAGGCGATGGTATTCGTGTAGATAATGGTTTTGAAGAAGGCATGGATATTCCTATCTATTACGACCCTATGCTCTCAAAATTAATCACCTATGGAAAAACACGTGAGGAAGCCATTCAACTCATGATTCAAGCCATTGATAATTATCATATTGAAGGTGTTCAAACTACATTACCTTTTGGCAAATACGTTTGCGAGCATGAATCATTCCGTTCAGGAAATTTTGACACGCATTTTGTTAAAGATTATTACTCACCAGAGGCATTAAAAGCTGATTCAGAAAAAGAAGCCAAAATTGCTGCTTTAATTGCATTAAAACATTATTTAGCCGAACAAAAACTATTACGTTTACCTAACTAAAATATTATGGATTCTAAAATAGAAAAATTAAACAAACGCATTGCTTTAGCTCATTTAGGTGGCGGACAAAAACGTATTGATAAACAACATGAAAAGAAAAAATTAACAGCCAGAGAGCGCGTTAATTATTTGATGGATGAAGGTTCTTTTGAGGAAATTGGTGTTTTAGTTACACACAGAACCACCGATTTTGGAATGGAAAAAGAAATCTATTTTGGAGATGGTGTCATTACAGGTTATGGCACTATTAACGGAAAATTAGTTTATATATATGCTCAAGACTTTACTGTTTTTGGTGGTGCTCTATCTGAAACCCATGCCGAAAAAATTTGTAAAATAATGGATATGGCGGTAAAGGTTGGCGCACCTATTATTGGCTTAAATGACTCTGGTGGCGCTAGAATTCAGGAAGGTGTTCGTTCGCTTGGTGGCTATGCCGATATATTTTATAGAAATGTTCAAGCATCAGGAGTCGTGCCGCAAATTTCAGCTATTATGGGACCTTGTGCTGGAGGCGCAGTTTATTCGCCAGCAATGACAGATTTTACAATGATGGTTGAAAATACAAGTTATATGTTTGTAACGGGGCCTAATGTAGTAAAAACAGTTACTAATGAAGAAGTTACCAGCGAAGAATTGGGAGGTGCTTATACACACGCATCAAAATCTGGAGTTGCACATAAAACATCTGCAAACGATATTGAATGTTTAGAAGATTTAAAAAAACTATTAAGCTACATACCACAAAATAATACTGAAAAAACTGAGAAATTAGAATTTAAACCCAAAGATGAACTAAGAACAGTTTTATCAAACATAGTGCCTGATAACTCAAATAAACCTTATGATATGCATGCCGTTATTTCTGGAATTATAGATGATGATTCATTCTATGAAATTCATAAAGATTATGCTGAAAATATCATTGTTGGTTTTGCGAGATTAGGTGGTCGAAGTATCGGTGTAATTGCTAATCAACCCCTATTTTTAGCTGGCGTATTAGATGTTAATAGCTCAAAAAAAGCTGCTCGTTTTACGCGTTTTTGTGATTGTTTTAATATTCCGCTATTAGTTTTAGTTGATGTTCCAGGATTTTTACCAGGTACAGATCAAGAGTGGAATGGTATTATAGTTCATGGTGCAAAATTACTATATGCTTTAAGTGAAGCTACTGTACCGCGAGTTACCGTTATTACAAGAAAAGCTTATGGTGGTGCTTATGATGTCATGAATTCTAAACACATTGGTGCCGATTTAAACTATGCATGGCCAGGAGCAGAAATTGCTGTAATGGGTGCAAAAGGTGCCAGTGAAATTATTTTTAGAAAAGAAATTGCTGTTGCTGATAATCCTACAGAAAAACTTGCTGAAAAAGAAGCTGAATATGCTGATAAATTTGCAAACCCTTATCGTGCTGCAAGTCGAGGTTTTATTGATGAAGTAATTCTACCTGAAAATACACGACTAAAATTATTAAAAGCATTTTCAATGCTAGAAGATAAAAAAGTAGTCAAACCTAATCGAAAACATGGAAACATACCATTATAACAAATCAAAAAAGGAGTCCAAAAATGGACTCCTTTTTCTTTAACCTTGTTTTACCCTATAAATTATTCAATTTAAATCGAATAATTCAACAAAATTTACAACTAAAACTCAAAGCGCAAACAATTTCATGTTAATACAGAGTATATGGTTGTTGATTAATAGCTGAGCAAATGTCTAAAACAAAGACAAAAAACCATAATATTTGACTACGCATTTATTACTCAAATCAATAATTAATATATTAGAAGAGAAAAAAATTGACTTTTTTAATTAAAATGAATGTTTTTTATATAGTCTAGTAAATTAATATCATTTAAACCCAGCTTTTTTGTTATGCGGTAGCGTTTACTTTCAATGGCTCTAACTGATGAATTAAGAAATACAGCTATTTCTTTATTCTTAAAACCAATAAATAAATAATAACATATAACAGTTTCAGAATTAGTTAATTGTGGAAATTTTTCTTGCACTTTATTAAAAAAATCAACATTTAAGTCGTTAACTAATTCTATATGATTGTTTGTTTTATCTAGTAAGGTTGAGGAGTTATGATGCAGTTTAGTGTAAAACTCTTTAATTCGCTCCCTTTGGCAACTATTATCAAGAGTTGAAATTTCTTTTACTTCACGTTTTAAACTATTTATATAGCCTTCTAAACCTTGAACTTTAACAGTCAGCTTTTCATTATTAGATTTTATATAAGTTAGTTTATTAACTTCATTTGAAGCATTATTTAATTTAAACTTACTCTTTTTATAAAAAATGAGATAAAGCATACTTAAAAGAATCAAAACGCTTACAAGTAAAAAGATCAAAACTATATTTAAAAATTTTTTATTATTTGCAGCTGTTAGTTTAGTTTCTACATCGGAAAGTGAATCGGTTAAATCAATATTTGCATGAATATTTTCATTAAATATTTTATTCTTAAAAACTAATAATGAGTCAATATACTTATCAGATAAATCTAAATTTCCACGAGATTTGTAATAATCTGAATATAGAGAATATGAACTAATAAGTAACTCTTCTGTTAAATAAGAAGAGTTTTTAGATACTTCTTTTAAGTAGTAATGTGTAGAATCTAATTCCTTTTTTTTATAAAAAACATGAGCTTTAGTTAAATTAATCTCTGATTCAAATGTTATATAATTATATTTTGAAATAGTTGAATGATTCTTTAAAGACTTAAACTCTTTTAAATATTTTTTTGCGTTTTTAAAATCATCAAGATCAAGATAATTACAGACAAGCATAAAAGTTGAGAAAAGATAGAGATAAGCATCTTCATCTTTTACGTTTTTATAAGCAGATAAATCTTTTAAAATCAAATTATTACAAACCTTATAATTACCGTCAACAAATTGAACATAACAGTACATTTGCTTAACTTCTAGAAGTCCATAATCATAATTACAAGTTTCAAAGTGTTTTTTTGCTTTTTGTAAATATTTATAGGCCGTTGTGTCATTTTTTATAAAATATACATCAGAAAAAAGTTCTAAATTAACCTGTCCGCCAACCATACAGTTATTTTCAATATCTGCATATTTGCTTGCTAGAATAAAACTTTGGTACATTTTAGAATGTAGATTATCATCTTCATACAATAATGCTTTTATTGAATAATAATCTGCTAAACTGCCCTGAATATTTTTATTAATTGGGTTTGGGATAGAATCTAAAAAAAGTTTTGCTTTTTCTGAACTTGAATCAATATATACATTTGCTGAATCAACAAAACGAGAATACGCATCGTTATTTTGACTAAAACATGAAATTTTAGCAAAAAACAACAAAACACAGAGATAAAATATTTTACTTTTTAAATAAAATTTAAATACAGCCAACCTTTTAAATTAATTATTAAAAATAGTCCTCTAAAGTATTATTATTTTTTTACTAATAGCCTTACTACAAATAAATTATGATCTATTTACACATATTAGTTACAGTTTTTAAGCTTTTCTTTAGTGCTAGTTGAAAAATTAACAGTTTCAAAAATCTAAAACACTTAAATATCTCGTATTTACTCAACTTTTAATTTTAAAATAATTTAAATATTTAACAGTTTAATGGACCGTATTTTAAATAATTTTGCATAAACTATATTAACCTACTAATAAAAATGAAAATAACTAATTTTTACACTATTGTGGCTTTAAGCTTAAATATGGCTTTGTTTGCCCAAAAAGGTTTACCAATTAAAGTAAATGACTTTAATATTAAACCATTAACCTCATTTAGTAATGTTACGCTACAAAAAAGTTTAGAATTAGAGTTAAGAGCTAATCCAGAATGGAACAAGTTAATAGCTAATAAAAAAATGTCTGTTGGTATTGTTGATTTAAGTAATCCAAACCAAATAAGATTTGCCAGTGTTAATGGTAACCATATGATGTACGCTGCCAGTTTACCAAAAATAGCCATTTTATTAGCCGCTATGGATGCTATAGAAAAAGGGGAGTTTAAAGAAACTGAAGCTGTTAAAAAAGATATGAAAATAATGATTAGCAAATCAGATAATGATGCTGCTACAAGAATGATTGATCGCGTTGGTTATAAAAAAATTGAGTCGGTGATGACCAATCCAAAATACATGTTTTATGACGAAAACAAAGGCGGTGGTTTATGGGTTGGTAAACGTTATGGTGGAGATGGCGCAACCCATAGAGAACCTATAAAAAACCTAAGTCATGCCGCTAGTGTTAACCAAGTTTGTCGTTATTATTATTTATTAGCTCATGGAAAATTGGTAAATGAAAAACGATCAAAACAAATGTTAGATATTATGGGAAATTCTGATTTACATCATAAATTTGTGAGCACTCTAGATAAAATTGCACCAAATGCTTACTTATTCAGAAAATCTGGATCATGGCAAACTTATCACTCAGATTCTATCTTAGTTTGGGGAAATGATCCAAATAGACGTTATATTTTAGTTGCATTAATAGATGACGCTAGTGGAGAACAAATTATAAGAGATTTGGTAAAACCCATTGAAAAAGCCTTAAAAAGAAAAGCTCGCACAAACTTAATTGTGTGATATTAATGAATTTAGAAACTCTCTTTTTTTGAAATATATGTTACAACAATTTAGCAAAAACAAAATGAAATTAAATATTTTTTACATCTTTATTATAATTGGATTAAGCCTCAATTTACATGGTCAAAAAGGGCTACCTATACAAATTAGTGATTCTGAAATTAAACCTTTAACTACTTTTCAAAATCAAACATTTCAACAAAATTTAGAAAAGCAATTAAATGCAAAACCTAAATGGAAAAAGTTAATCGCTAGTAAAAAAATGGCTGTTGGTGTTGTAGATTTAAGTAATCCGGACCAAGTAAGATTTGCTAGTGTTAATGGCAACCACATGATGTATGCTGCCAGTTTACCTAAAATCGCTATTCTTTTAGCTGCTATGGATGCTTTAGAAAAAGGAGAATTAGAAGAAACTGACGCTGTAAAAAAAGATATGAAAATAATGATTAGCAAATCGAATAATGCCGCAGCAACAAGAATGATTGATCGCGTTGGCTATGAAAAAATAGAAGCGGTGATGACAGACCCAAAATACATGCTTTATGACGAAGATAAAGGCGGTGGTTTATGGGTTGGTAAGCGTTATGGTGGTGGTGGAGATACTAATAGAGAACCTATAAAAAACTTAAGTCATGCAGCAAGTGCAAACCAAGTTTGTAGGTATTTCTATTTATTATCTCACGGAAAATTGGTGAGTGAAAAACGGTCTAAACAAATGTTAGATATTATGGGTAACCCAGGTTTACATCATAAATTTGTAAATACTTTAGACCAAATTGCTCCAAAAGCAAAATTATTTAGAAAATCTGGGTCTTGGAGAACTTATCATTCTGATGCCATTTTAGTTTGGGGAAATGACCCGAGCAGACGCTATATTTTAGTAGCATTAATTGATGATGCAAGCGGTGAACAAATTATAAGAAATTTGGTTAAACCTATAGAAAAAGCAATAAAAGGTAAAGCAACAGCAAAACCAGTTGTTTCAAACTAAATAATATTTCTATTCCACTGTTTTTATCATTATACAATGTATTAGCTTTGTGCTGTAATTAAAAAATTACGGCTCAAAGCTAAAACAAAAATTGAACTACCCAATGTCAATTATAAAGACACTTAAATTATATATTCTTAAAGCTTTCGATTTAAATGAAGAAGAGTTAAACAAAACGCTTTTACTTCAGTTAAATATTTTTATAATTATCACGGTTCTTTTAATTATAAAACCTACTATAAATTCTTTATTTCTTTCTGAACTTTCTTCAGATGCCTTACCATTAGGCTATGTTTTAACAGCTATAATAGCTATTATTGGCTACCATTTTTATGATAAAGCCTTAGAAAAATACACTTTAAATATTATTATTGACCGAACATTAATTGGATCCATTTTATCTTTAATTCTATTTACATTTGCTTTCACTTTAAACTTAGCGAATGGCCTTTTACTATACATTCCTTATGTTTGGGTGGCTATTTTTGGGTTACTAACAGCATCGCAATTCTGGATTTTAGCTAACCTCGTATATAACGTTAGGGAAGCCAAACGCGTTTTTGGTTTTATAGGTGCTGGTGCCATTGCTGGCGGTATATTTGGAGGTTATTTAACCTCTATTTTAACACGCTTTTTCAATTCAGAGCATTTACTATTTATTGCTGCACTTCTACTTTTTTCTTGTATTCCCATTACACGTTATATCTGGAAACATGAAGTTGTAAAACTTAATACATTCCAAGTCTCATTGCGAACAACTCCAAAAGCAGAATCGCCAATAAAACTCATAAAACAATCAAAATTATTAAGCTTAATAGCCGTGGTTATTGGTATTAGTGTGTTGGTTGCTAAACTTGTTGATTATCAATATAGTGACTATGCATCAAGACTTATTGAAGATCCTGATGAACTCACATCCTTTTTCGGATTTTGGTTTTCTACATTAAGTGTTATTTCTTTATTAATTCAGTTGTTTTTAACTAAACGTATTGTTGGAAATTTTGGCGTTGGAAAATCATTACTTTGGTTACCTTCTGGAATTTTAGTAGGTTCTACTTTATTACTTTTAGTACCTCAACTATGGGTTGTCGTTTTTATTAAAATTGTTGATGGTAGTTTAAAACAATCGGTTAATAAAGCTGCGACAGAGTTACTTTCTATTCCTATTCCAATTGAGATTAAAAAGAAAACAAAAACGTTTACAGATGTTGTGATAGATAGTATTGCAACAGGTTTAGCAGGATTTATTCTCATCTTTTTTATTAATGGATTAGACATTAGTTCTACCTATATAAGTTTGATAATCATAATACTAATATCTATTTGGCTCTATTTTATTTTTCATTTGCGAAAAGAATACATAGTGTCATTTAAAGCACTTTTAGAAGACTCATCTATAAAAAAAGAAAAATCTACAAGTAAAAAGGAAATTAAAATAACTTCTATTGTTGATACTGTTATTCGGGTTTTTAAAAATGGTTCAGAAAATCAAATATTACACATGCTTCAAAAAACGCTTGAAGTTAAAGATGAACGTTTCTTTTTTGCTATCAAAGAACTTTTAAATCATCCGTCTGCAAATGTTAAAACACTTGCGCTAGAAAACTTATATTTTCTGAAAAAGGAAAACTTAAGTCATTCTATGGAGACATTAATTCATGATAATAATCAAGAAGTTACTACTACCGCTTTTCGATATTTACTAAAAAATCATAGTCAAAATACAGTTGAACTTTTTGATAAATATTTAATTAGTGACGACAAAACCATAAAAAACGCAGCGTTAATAGGTTTATCCTTAGAAACTAGAAATAATGTATTGCTTCAAAATAAATTTAGTTTGGAGCAAAAAATTGATACCGCTTTAAACGAATACTATAATATTGAAAATGAAACAGATAAAACCTATAAAATTCAGGCGATAATTGAAGCTATTGGAAATGCAAGAATTGAAAAGTTTTATAATATTATTCAAGCGCAACTAAGTTCTAAAAATATATTGGTTAAGAAAACCGCTATTTTAAGTGCCTCCAAAACCTTAGATAAACAATTTATAAATTTGATTACGCCTCACCTATCCAACAAAGAAACCAGAAAAACGGTTGTTGAAGGTTTATTCTTTTTTGGCGAACCTATTATTGATATTTTATTTGAAATTATTAAAAATGACACTATCGATTTTGAAGATGCACCACATATTATTTCAGTAATAGAAAAATTTGCATCTCAAAAGGCTATTAATAAATTGATATTATTAACTGATAATACCGAGCACCTTGTTAAAGTAGAAGCCATTGAAGCTTTAAAACGCTTAAAATGGAAACACCCCAATTTGATCATAAAAGATCATTTTATAGTAGATAAAATTATAGATGAATGTGCGTTGTATCAAAATACATTATCGGTAATACATTCTCAAATTATTATTCAGTTTAAAAAACAAAGTCAAAATTTAGAAAACACAGAAGAAAACAGTGCTCGAAATGGACTTATTCAATTACTTGAACAACGCTTAGACAGACAATTACAACGTATTTTTAGATTTCTGGGTGTAAAATATCCGCCAAATGATGTCGATCCTATTTTTAATACCATTTTAAATGGTAAAGAAGAACAACGCATCCATGCTATCGAATTTTTAGATAATATTTTAGATAAGCAACTTAAAAAAGAATTAATCCCAGTGGCAGAATCTGTACTTTATGAAACCAATTCTGAGGAAAATATCAAGAAATTTAATATTAAGATTTTAAGTGAAACCGAATGCTATACTGCCCTATTAAAACGAAAAGATATTAAACTTAAATTAGCTGTTTTATATCTTATTGAAAAATCAAACAACCCAAAATTCAACCCTCTTTTGGAAATGGTATTAGCCAATGATAATAATGAAAAAATAAGGCGACGGGTTGAGGATATACTTAAAAAATAATCTATGTTTTCTTTCTTATTGAAAACATAATACCCAAAATTAATGCTAAAAATATAAACCCTAAAGAAAACCATTCAGGGAACTTGTAACTGTGCACTAAAATTAATTTCACTCCAACAAAACTTAAAATGGCCACCAAACTATATTTAATATAATGAAACTTAGAAGTCATATTACTTAAAAAGAAGTACATAGATCGTAAGCCTAAAATTGCTAAAATATTAGAACTAAAAACAATGAAAGGGTCTGCTGTTATAGCTAAAATTGCAGGAATACTATCTAAAGCAAACATAACATCTGTTAGCTCTATCATTATAAGCACTAAAAATAAAGGTGATGCCGCCAGTATGTGTTTTTTCTTAACAAAGAAGTTCTCATTATCAATAGTGGAAGAAATGGGAATCAACTTTCTCATCATTTTAAATACTATAGAGTCTTTAGGGCTAAATCCTTCACTGTCTTTCGAAAACATTAATTTTAGGGCCGTAAATATTAGAAAAGCACCAAAAACATAAGTAATCCAATCAAACTTTGTAATTAGAGCAACTCCAAAAAATATCATTAACGCTCTAAATACAATCGCCCCCATGATACCCCAAAACAAAACGCGATGTTGATATTTAGAAGGCACTTTAAATGAGGAGAAGATAACAGCTATTACAAAAATATTATCGATACTCAACGATAATTCTATTAAGTAACCAGTTACATACTTTACCATGGCCTGTGTAGGTAACAAACCTGTTGGGTTTTCTACCCAACTATTTTTGAAAATGAAATAAATTACAAATGAAAAAAGCAGACCAATAGTTACCCAAACTGTGGTCCAAAGCGATGCTTCTTTTGTGGAAATAACATGAGGGGTTTTATTAAAAACGCCTAAATCTAAAGCCAGAAATAATAAAACAACAGAAACGAATACAATCCAAATAATCATATTACTTTCTAATAATCTTATCAATACTTGCCGCCAACATCATGTGGTCAGTTGCTGAGTTTTTTCGTAATACATTGGTCATTAAAACCACTATATAATTACAGTTATCTGGATGTTCAACAATAGCAACAGAATTCATGAAATTAGTAACATTTCCCATATATTTTCCACAAGCTTCACCATTACTTCTATCGCATTTGTAAAGACTTCCAGATTTGAAATACACCGCAGCTTCCTTTAATGCTGGCGATTGCGCATACCTAATACGTCTATCGGTCTTGTACATTAAACGTTTCATTTCTAAACTCGATGCCTCATCAATAACGTTTCCTTGCTCTAACTGAACTAAAAATTTCATCAAGCCTAAAGTGGTTCCTATACTTCCGCCTTTATCGCCAACATAATTATTTGCGCCTCTTGTGAAAAAGCTTCCTAAACGCCATTCATCATGAGTAATTCCTAAGTCGCGCAAAGGTAAATTCACGACATCATTACTTAAATCGGTCAATTCTTTTTTTGGTGTGTTTTTAAAATAAGCATCGGTTTCCTCTTGAGTTAAATCAGGATATTTTTCGCCAAAAGCTTGCATTAATAAT
>JBAQZZ010000072.1:0-5596 GCA_049791475.1 Flavobacteriaceae bacterium
GCTGGGATGAACCAGGTAGAGATTTCTTCGGCTTTTGAAATGGCATTCCATACTTTATCTATGGCGTGGTTAAACACCACTTCTTTTTTGATTGAATCTTTCATAATTATATTTGTTTTTAGATTATTATGCAACTTTATGGTTGCTAAATTATAATAAGAATTTGATATATGCAACTTTTTAGTTGCTTAATTGTGATTTTGTTTGGAGTTATCTACCTGCGCAAGGGATAGAAGCGGCATCCTTTATGCGACGCTTTTGAAAACTGAATTTGATACTTAAATTAAGTAACTTGTTTGATAAGATCTTGAAGCGAGTTCTGGACTGCTTCGCAGAAAGATATAGCGGATAGCCCGACCACCCTTTTTTTGGGTGGATGCGCCCATATAAATGAACTAAATAACCTCAAACAATAAAGGTATAAGGAAAACAAATTGATGGCTTGTAAGCTTTAGAGTTTTTTTTGACTAATTTTGTGTAATTGAAATGAATCAAGAACTTATTAAAATATAAATATTATGGCATTAGAAATAACAGATGCAATGTTTGAAGAAACAGTATTAAAAAGCGATAAACCAGTATTAGTTGACTTTTGGGCTGCTTGGTGCGGACCATGTAGAATGGTTGGACCGATTATTGAGCAAATTAGTGAGGAGTATGAAGGTAAAGCTGTTGTTGGTAAGGTAGATGTTGATGCTAATCAAGAGTTTGCTGCAAAATATGGTGTGCGTAACATACCTACAGTTTTGGTTTTTCAAAATGGTGAGGTTGTTGGTCGTCAAGTAGGTGTAGCACCTAAAAATGCTTATACAGATGCTATTGACGGACTTTTATAGAAGATAAAGAAAAAGAAAATTGAAAAGGTTTGTCGTTATGGCGAACCTTTTTTTATTTTAGATGAATATTATAATAAATTAAAACTAAAAATGAGTAAAGAAATAAAAGTACAAGATGCTATAGATAGCAAATTGATTGAAGCTCGTAAAGTGTTTTTGTGGGGACAGGTAGATGATAAATCTGCAAAACACGTTATTGATAGATTAATGTATTTAGATGCTTTGGAGACTAAAGATATCCATCTGTATATTAATAGTCCTGGTGGTTATGTAACTTCGGGTTTCGCAATTTACGATTGTATGAAATCTTTAAAAAGTGATGTTTCTACCATTTGCACCGGTTTTGCGGCATCTATGGGTTCTATAATCTTATCGGCTGGAGAAAAAGGAAAACGTTTTATTCAACCACATGCACGTGTAATGATTCATCAACCTAGTGGTGGCGCTCGTGGACAAGCAAGTGATATCGAGATTACAGCTAAAGAAATAGTAATTACTAAAGAGTTAAGTGCAAAAATATTAGCAGATAATTGCGGGCAAACTTTTGATAAAGTGATGAAAGATTTTAATCGTGACCATTGGATGAGTGCTGAGGATTCTGCCGCTTATGGTATTGTAGATGGAGTGATATAAGCCCCTAAAGCTCCCTATGCCCCGAAGGGGGAACGCCACTGTTGTGGAAAGTGGGTTGCCGGTTATTAAAATGAATCTTTAAATATTAACAATACACTTTTACCTCATGAGTGTTCCTCCCCTTCGGGGAGGCTAGGTGTGGCTTTTTACTTATGAATTTACAAAACGAACTCAACAAAGCCGAAGGTTTTAAAAACTTAGAATTACTAGCAAAGCAAGTCGTTGAGGGGTTTATTGCTGGAATGCATAAAAGTCCGTTTCATGGGTTTTCTGCTGAATTTGCGGAACATAAAATTTATAATCAAGGTGAAAGCACGCGCCATATCGATTGGAAATTATTTGCTAAAACAGATAAATTATACACCAAACGTTATGATGATGAAACGAATTTACGTTGCCACATTATTATAGACAATAGTAGTTCGATGCATTACCCAAAAATGGAGTCTTTTTCCATTAATAGTTTAAATAAAATTGGGTTTTCGGTATTAGCTTCGGCATCGTTAATGCATATTTTAAAAAAGCAACGCGATGCAGTTGGGTTGAGTATTTATAGTGATAATTACGATTACTATGCGCCTGAAAAAGGAAGTGAACGGCACCATCAAATGTTGTTAAGTCAATTAAGTGACGCTGTTATTTCTAAAGCTTTAAACAAGCAAACAGAAACTTATAAATATTTACATCAAATTGCTGAAAAAATTCACAGACGTTCTTTAATTTTTTTGTTTACCGATATGTTTCAAACTTTAGAAGATGAAGTTAAGTTATTTGAAGCGCTTCGTCATTTAAAATATAATAAACATGAAGTCGTTTTATTTCATGTTTTTGATAAAGAAAAAGAGTTGATGTTTAATTTTGATAACAAACCTAAACGCTTTATTGATGTAGAAACTGGCGAGTATATTAACCTGTATGCGGATTCTATAAAAACCAATTATAATAAAGCAGTTGACGATTATTTTAGTGCATTACGTTTAAAATGTGCACAGTACAAAATTAAATATGTAGAAGCAGATATTAATAAAGATTTTAATAACATACTCACAACTTATATGATAGAACGCCAAAAGTTTGTTTAGTAAAAATGTTTCAAAAAAAAGATATAAAACGTTTGAGATATAAAAAAAGCCGTGTATATTTGCAACCGCAATAAAGCAACGGTCTGGTAGTTCAGTTGGTTAGAATGTCGCCCTGTCACGGCGAAGGTCGCGGGTTCGAGTCCCGTCCAGACCGCTAAATGGGAAATCAAATTTCCTCAAAACCTTGTAAATCTTATGATTTGCAAGGTTTTATGTTTTTAGGGCAATCATATAATTTCATATCATTTGCATCTAAAAGGTCACAAATCGTCAACATATTTTTTTATCTGCGATTATGTTGACAGATTGACGTAACTTACTGGTGTTAGTATAGTTGATTTGACTTTCGTCTCACTAAATGTTTAATCATTAAAGACGACAATTATGCGAACTTCATCAACATTTTCAATATTGTTTTGGGTGTACGGAAAACGTGCTGTAAACAACAAAGCAAATATCTACATTCGGGTTACCTTAAACGGTAAACGTGTCAACATTAGTCTCAAGAAGAAAATCAATATTTCTACTTGGGATGAAAAACTACAAAGAGCAAGTGGGACCGATAAGGATTCCCGTATTCTCAATCTTTACTTGAACGAAGTACAATCAAAAGTATATAGGATTTACGAAGATTTCAAGAGGGATGAAGTGCCTTTCACTTCCCAAATGGTCAAAGCCAAATTTTTAGGCGAAGATAAAACACGTTTTTCCTTTCAAAACCTTGTTGATTACTACAATGAAAAGATGCAACATAAGTTGCATAGGAATACGATGGGTCAATATAAGACCAGTCAACGTTATATGATGGAATATATTCTAAAGGAATACAAACTGACAGACATCCCACTTTTCAATCTTGAATATGGTTTTATCGTGGGCTTTGAAGATTTTCTTCGGTCGTATGTACCTAAAAGCGGACAATCTAAAATTGGCAATAATACCGCAATGAAGCATATTAAGCGTTTACGCAGAATGGTTACTCTTGCCTATCGGATGAAATGGATTGAAAGAGACCCGTTTGTCAATTTTAAAATGAAAATTGAAAAGAAAGAACGTGGTTTCCTTACAGATTTTGAATTATTAAGTATTGAAGATTTGTCTTCTTCCATAGAGCGTCTTATGGTTGTGAAAGATTTATTTGTTTTTAGTTGTTACACCGGTATTTCTTATGTTGACATTGTACAATTAAATGAAGATAATATTGTAATGGGTATAGATGGTAGTCCTTGGATAATGGCCGAAAGAGTAAAAACAGGTGCACCATTCAAAATTCCACTATTACCCAAAGCTGCAATCTTAATAGATAAATACAAAGACCATTATAGAACCAATGACACATCCAATCTTTTGCCCAAGTTATCTAATCAGAAATTGAACAGTTATTTAAAGGAAATCGCTGACCTATGTGGTATCAAAAAAAACCTGACTTTTCATATGGCGCGCCATACTTTTGCTACCACAGTAACTTTAAGCAATGGTGTTCCAATAGAGACAGTATCTAAATTATTAGGGCATACCAAACTATCCACAACACAAATCTATGCAAGGGTCGTTGAGAGGAAAGTGAGTGATGATATGGCGCTTCTCAAATCAAAAATTGGTTGATGAAATTTTATAAGCATTTACTAACTGTTGAAATCTTCAATTGAGATTTTAACAGTTTGCATTTTCATTCCACTACCTTTACAGACTAAAATAGTGTGTATGATTATAAAGGTAAAATGGGAAGATTTTAAAGAAGAAATCGATGGGTTTGTATCTACTGGAAATGCAATTGTCGATAAATATAGGTCTTCAAAAACAGAAGATGAATTTAATAATTTTAAGGAAGAAAAACAATCTTGGGAAAATACTGTTGTTAGCTATGTTCGAGCATCTTTTGAACCAGAAAACAGAAATTTTGCAAATGAGTTTAAAGCTCAAAGAGGATATAATACTGGCTTTAAATTAGGGACTGACCAAAAAATTAAAAATGAAATTCAAGCCCTAAAAGATGAAATCAACGGGCTTGACTACTACTTGAAAATGTTATTCATTTCAGATGCAATTGTAAGGCCAGATGAAATTGATTTGAATGAACGTCAAAATCTTGACACCGAAGGCATACTCGAACTAATACTTTCAAAACTATATGACCTTTATAAAGATGGTAAATACCATTCTATTAACTGGATTCTTGAAGGCAATGGAATTAAATTAAACGGTCGTGGCGAAGATTGGGACTATGGAAGAATGCTTGAAAACCGAGGATTTATTGAATGTATGAATGGCAGGAATGTAAATGCCAAACTGAAATTGGAAGGTAAATATGCCATTGAGCAATCAAGAAAAGCCCAGACAACGGACTATTCCAAAATTAGTAATTCCGATGAGGAACTGAAAGAACTTATAAAACAGGTTCTCTCGAAAATTGAAGGTTTAGGTTTTGGACAGCAAATTATTTTCGACGAGTTCGATGAGCTTCGCGATGACATTCCGCATTTGAGCAAAAAGTCATTTGGTCAATTATTAAAATCGAAACTTGGCGATTTAGTAACAGCCAAGGCATTTGATAAGGCATTAGCGAGCGAAATATTCAAAGAATTTACAAGTCAAGTATTGCCATTTTAATTTATGAGGTTACGCAATACGTGTTTTCAGATAAACAACGTATCTATGGTAAATCTACAGTTTCCTTCTTCGTAAATAATCTTGAGCCAGATGATAGTGTAACACGAACTTTTGAGAGTGAAGATGAGACCGTGAATTGGCTTATGGACAATGACGATTACCCAAGAATGTTATTTGAAAACCTATTTCACACATCCAATTCTGTAATATTTCATTGCGGTGTTAAAGAGCCTATTACAAATTCCTATTCAAATGCTGTAAAAATTATATTGACATTTTTCTTTCACAACAACCATACGCTATCAAACAAACTTCATCCACAAAGAGGCAGATGATACATTAAATAGTGTGATTAATTTCTGATTTCATACTGCTGATTAATCTTTGCACAGCCTGTGCATCGATTAATTTGTATCTTTGTCAAACTTTATGAAA
>JBAQZZ010000073.1:0-31963 GCA_049791475.1 Flavobacteriaceae bacterium
TTCTCTAAAGCATAACCCATTCCCGAAGGTGCTTGCGTACGGTCGTTAACCACCCACATACGTCCGTCTGGGCCTCGTGAAAGATCCGCAGAATGAATTAATAAATTTTTAGTGGTATTATATTGAATCTGGTCGCATTGCCTTAAAAATCCGCGATGCGCAAATACCACTTCATGAGGAATAATGCCGTTTTTGATAAGTTTACGTTCACCGTAAATATCTTTTAAAATCAAATTAAGAATTTCGGCACGTTGAATAATGCCTTTCTCAATAGTTTGCCATTCTTTTTGATGAATTAAAAAGGGTACAATATTTAAATCCCAAGTACGGTGTAATCCTTCAGGGTCATTGTAAACATTATAGGTAACGCCATTTTCATCCATCAACCAGTTAATCTGATTTTGTCTGGTAGCAAGTTCTTCTGGTCCTAACTTTGTAAGATTTTGTAAAAGCATTTCCCAATTTGGGTTAATGCTCATATTTTCTTTTAGTAATTCGTCATAACCTTTTTCTTTTAAAAAGTAATTTTGAAATAGTATGTTAGAATCGATCGTCATTAAGTGTTTTTATTTTTTACGTAAATCTAAGGTATTTGGAAACTCGAAATTAATGGGTTGCTCTTTATAACTAAACTTTTTTAAACCGTCTTGTGGTTCCACATTTCTTATGGCGTTATCGGTATCTAAATTAGTTTCTTGCACGGTTTCAATTTCGCCTTGAGAATGTCCGAATTCCCAAAAACGATTAATGCGTCTCGATTCAGCTTCATAACTATTCACTGGATAAGTTTCATATGAACGACCTCCAGGGTGCGCTACAAAATACGTGCAACCTCCAATAGAACGTCTGTTCCAAGTATCAACAATATCAAAAACTAATGGCGTGTCAACACCAATAGTTGGGTGTAAAGCAGAATACGGATCCCAAGCTTTATAACGAACACCAGAAACAAATTCTCCTTTTACGGATGTTTTTTTAAGATGTACTTTTAAACCATTGCAAGTTAATACATACCTATCGTTATTAAAATTAGAGACTTTAACTTGCACGCGTTCTAAAGAAGAATCAACATATCTAGCCGTTCCGCCGCCAGTCATTTCTTCACCTAAAACATTCCAAGGTTCAATAGCAGCTCTTAATTCTAAATGAATATCATTGATATCAACCATACCATGAAGCGGGAAACGGAATTCGAAAAATGGATTAAACCAATCTTCACTAAAACGATAACCTGCTTTATTTAGTTGAGAAACAATATCTTTAATATCTTCTCTTACAAAATGTTCTATTAAAAATTTATCATGTAATTCTGTGCCCCAACGCACTAAATCATGCTCGTAAGGTTTTTTCCAGAACCACGCCACAAGTGTTCTTACCAAGAGGTTTTGCATCAAACTCATTTGGGCATGTGGTGGCATATCAAAAGCACGTAACTCTAAAATCCCTAAACGGCCTGATGAAGAATCTGGTGAATATAATTTATCGATACAAAATTCTGCACGGTGCGTATTTCCTGTAAGATCGGTTAATAAATGTCTAAACAATCTATCCGTAAGCCAAAATGGAACGTCGCCATCTTTTGGTATTTGACTGAATGCGATTTCTAATTCATACAAATTTTCCATTCGTGCCTCGTCAATTCTTGGTGCTTGACTAGTAGCACCAACAAATGCTCCAGAAAACAAATAGGATAGCCCTGGATGATGTTGCCAAAAGGTTAGTAAGCTTCGTAACAAACTTGGTTTACGTAAAAGTGGACTATCGGCAGGAGTAAGGCCACCAAGTGTAACATGATTTCCGCCACCTGTGCCTGTATGTTTGCCATCAAGCATGAATTTTTCTGTACCTAATCGAGATTTTTTAGCTTCTTCATAAAGCGTAAATGTATTGTCTACAAGTTCTCCCCAATTTTTTGCAGGATGCACATTCACTTCAATAACCCCAGGATCTGGTGTAATTTTTAGTGATTCTAAGCGATGGTCTTTTGGAGCGCTATACCCTTCTAAAATAACTGGAATAGATAGATGTTTCGCAGTGGCTTCAATAGCCGCTAGTAAATCTAAAAATATTTCGGCACTGTCTAAAGGGGGTAAAAACAGATGTAGTTTTTCGTCTCTAATTTCTGCACAAAGCGCAGTTCTTACAAAGTAATTCCTTTCTGGTGCTTTTAGTTTTTTTCCTATAAAATCATAATACCTATTGTTTATAATTTTTCTGTAACTCGGAAGTCTTCCTTTTACACCAAATTGGTCAGGATCATATTTAGGAAACTCCTCTTGTTCAGGTTTTTCAATAAGTGAATTTAATGGCAATCTTAATCCTACAGGAGAATTTCCTGGTGTTAAAAAGATATGATGTCGCCTAAATTCCCATTTACTAGTGTACCATCTTTCTGCTGAATTATTCAAAGGTAAAACATAGCCAATAGCTTTTGATGTACCTTGTTCTAATATTTCGCCTAATTTTTTTCTAATTAAGGCATTATCTTTATCTTCTTTAGGATCGACATCTATTGGCATTTTACCTTCTTCCCAAAGAAAATAGAATGCGTCTTCGTAAGTAGGTGCTATGGTTTCATCTGTGATTGCTAAGTATTTGGTAAGCGTTTCTAAAAACAGCTTATCTGCATTTTCTGGAACTTTAGGGTTTTCAGCAAAAAGCGATAAAAGTGTTTTATCATGCCATATATTTCTTTCATCTTTTCGCCAGCATATTTCCATGCCCCATCTCGGTAATGGTTCGCCTGGATACCATTTTCCTTGTGCATTGTGCAAAAAACCACCTTTTCCAAACTTAGAAAACAAGCGTTTTGTTAGGTCAGCAGCAAGTTCTCTTTTATGTTCACCATCGGCAGCGGTATTCCATTCTGGCGATTCCATATCATCAATAGATACGAAGGTAGGTTCGCCACCCATGGTTAGTCTAACATCACCTTTTTCTAGTTCTTTTTCAACTTTAAAACCGAGTTTATAAATCTCGTTCCATTGTTCCTCGGTGTAGGGTTTAGTAACTCTAGGCGATTCAAAAATACGTTTCACGGAATTTTCGAAGAAGAATTCAGTTTCGCATTTGTCAGTCATACCAGAAACTGGTGCAGCACTTTCAAATGAGGGTGTACAAGCTAATGGAATGTGGCCTTCGCCAGCTAATAAACCAGAAGTTGCATCAAATCCAATCCAACCAGCACCTGGTAGATAAACTTCTGCCCAGGCATGTAAATCTGTAAAATCTTCTTCTGGACCTGAAGGGCCGTCTAATGATTTTTCATCAGATTTCAACTGCACTAAATATCCAGAAACAAATCGTGCACCAAAACCTAAATGACGCAACGCTTGAACAAATAACCATGCATAATCTCTGCAAGAGCCGTTTTTTTGTTTTAGTGTTTCTTCACATGTTTGTACACCAGGGTCTAATCTTATGTTGTAATTTAAATAATCGTATATTTTTTTATTAATGTCTATTAAAAAGTAAATGGTTTTTCGAGGTGTTTTGTCAACGCTATCCACAAAATCCATGAGTAGTTTTCCTCGTTCTGTTATTTCTAAATAAGGTTGAAGCTCTTTTTTTACGGTATCGGAATATTCAAAAGGAAATTCTTCAGCAGATTCCTCAACAAAAAAATCAAATGGATTTATTGTTTTTAAATCCGCAATAATTTCAACATCTATCGTTAGTTCTTTAGTTTTATCAGGAAAAATTAATCGTGCTAAATAATTTCCAAAAGCGTCTTGCTGCCAATTAAAAAATTGATTTTCTGGTGTTATTTTTATGGAATAGGCTTCTATTGGTGTTCTGCTATGTGGCGCTGGGCGTAATCTGAATATGTGTGGAGACAAGTTTACCGACCTATCGTATTTATATTTTGTTTTATGCGAGATTACTATTTTTAAAGCCATAAATTTTTTTGATTTTTTTAACTGATTTTAGAAAAATAAATGTGTGCAAAAATACACTATTTTTCTAGGTTTTACTGCTCGTGAATTTAAAACTGAAAGGTACAATTTAAATATTTGTGAGACTATAAATATTAACTATTTAAAATGATGATATGATGAATTTTAGAGCGTATTATTTTAATCTAAATAATTCCCCGATGGCTCTGCCTCGGGGATAGTCGGTTTCAAGAAATTTTTTATTTGTAACGAAATTCACAGAAGGCAAAAACTGTTTTTAGGTCTTTCTTATGGGTTATAAATTTTGTTTTCTTGTTCATTAACTCGAATAAAAGTCGTGCGTTTTGTCAGTTCTTTTAATCGAGATGCACCAACATAAGTGCATGTACTTCGTAAGCCACCTAAAATATCTTGTAAGGTGTTTTCAACATCTCCTTTATAAGGAACCTCTACTGTTTTTCCTTCGCTTGCTCTGTATTCAGCAACGCCACCAACATGTTTTTCCATAGCCGTAGAAGAACTCATGCCATAAAATTTTCTGAAGGCTTTTCCATTTTTCTCTATAATGTCACCACCACTTTCTGTATGACCTGCAAACATACCACCAAGCATTACAAAATCGGCTCCAGCTCCAAAAGCTTTAGCAATATCGCCAGGTGTAGTGCATCCACCATCACTAATTATTTGTCCGCCCAAACCGTGAGCGGCATCGGCACATTCAATAATGGCTGATAATTGCGGATAACCAACCCCAGTTTTTACACGTGTGGTGCAAACTGACCCTGGACCAATTCCAACTTTCACTATATCTGCTCCAGAGAGTAAAAGCTCTTCAACCATTTCGCCTGTAACCACATTTCCAGCAATAATAACTTTCTCTGGATATTGTGTTCTTGTGTGTTTTACAAAATCGGCAAAATGCTCTGAATACCCATTTGCAACATCAATGCATATGAATTTTAAAGTTGGATTGGAATTTATTATTGAAGCTAATTTTTTTGAGTCTGTATCACTAATACCTGTGCTTATTGCAATATGGTTTTCAAAACCTTTTGGTAAGTTAGATAAAAACGTATGCCACTCATCAACAGAATAATGTTTATGAACAGCTGTAAATAATTGTTTTTCAGCAAGTGCTTTTGCCATTTCAAAAGTGCCAACAGTATCCATGTTTGCTGCCATTATTGGTATGCCTGTCCATGTAAAAGAGCTATGTAAAAACTTAAAATCGCGTTCTAAATTAACCTCAGATCTACTTTTTAAAGTGGAACGTTTCGGGCGAATCATTACATCTTTAAAGCCTAATTTTATATCGTATTCTATTCGCATTTATAATTATAGTATTGATACTTAAATGTACAATTTTCGAAATTGAAAACTAGTAAAATTTTAAATTAATAGTTTTGCTAATTAATATTTTTATGGATAAGTTTGTTCAAACTTGCTATTACATGACATTTCTCATAAAGTCAATTAAAAAAATAAAAAAAAGACGATTACTTTCCATTTTTATTTTTGCGTCTATCGCTACAATTCTTCTTCTTGCTTACAGCTTTCTAGAAAAGAAAATTGATTTAGAAAAAACAGCATTAATTTTATTTATTTTAGGTGTAGCACAAATTTTTGTACTTCAATATTTCTTTAAGAATCAGTTGAAAAACGATGCAATTCAAACTAATTTAAACAATCGTGTTGATGAATTAAATAAAAATATTGAAACATCAAATGAATTGGTTGATGATAAATCGGTTTATTCAACAAATATGAGTTATGAAATTCGTACACCACTTAATACGATTTCTGGAATGCTTAAAATGTTAAAGGAGAGTGATTTGGATATCAATCAAAAAGCAAAAGTTGAAATAGCCGAATATTCTTCACAATACCTATCGCAGCTAGTTAATATGGTTACTAATAATACGGATATTAATACCGATACTATTAAATTGAATGTATTAGCAATGGATTTAAAATCTGATTTGTCAGAACTTTTTAAAGTTTTTGAATATCAAGCTTGGGAAAAGGAATTAGACTTTCATTTTAAATTTTTATCAGAAAAGAAAAGTAATTTTTCACTTTTGGGTGATTCTGTTAGAATTAAACAAGTATTATTCAATTTAATTAATAATGCTGTTAAGTTTACGCAAGCTGGTGAGGTTTCTGTTATCGTAGATCAAACCATTGCTATTGATGACGATCAAATTGTAACTTTTTACATTAAAGATACTGGTGTTGGAATACGAAAAGAGGTTGTAAAAGAAATTTTCAATAATTCAAAAACGCTGAAAAAGTCTATGCTTAAAGACTATGGTGGTGGCGGCTTAGGGCTTTCTATTTCGCGTAAACTAGTAGAGTTAATGGGTGGTGAATTGAAATTAGAAAGTAAAGAAGATGAAGGGTCTACTTTTTATTTTAGCTTACAATTAAAAAAGACGCTGAATGTTAAATCTGAAATTTTAGAAGTTGCACCATTATTACAAGAAAAATTTGATGTTTTAATTGCAGAAGATAATAGAATGAACCAAAAGGTGATTAAATTTCTATTAGAAAAACAAGGTGCAGATTGTACTTTTGCTAAAAATGGGTTAGAAGCTGTTGAGTTGTATAAAATCTTAGATTTCGATATGATTTTTATGGATATTTATATGCCAGATATGGATGGTTATGAAGCTACAAAAGCCATTAAAAACACGCATAAACATATCAAAAATAAGACACCTATAATTGCGGTATCTGCAAGTGCTTTTGAGGAGGATATTGAAAATGCTAAACTTGCGGGAATTGACGAGTTTTTAGCAAAACCTATTGATGTTTTGAAGCTAAAAAAATTATTAGTTAAATATGCACACAAAGAAAATGAGTCTATAAAATCTATTTAATAGCAATCATACTTATTTCTACATTTACATCTTTAGGTAATCTGGCAACTTGTACGGTTTCACGAGCGGGCGCAGTAGCATCATCAAAGTAGCTTCCGTAAACTTCATTTATTAAAGTAAAATCATCCATATTACTTATAAAAATTGATGTTTTAACCACATTATTAAAACTCATATCTGCAGCTTTTAAAACGGCTTTTAAGTTATTCATAACTTGAGTGGTTTCAGTTTTAATATCATCTAAAACTAAAGCACCAGTTTCTGGGTTAAATGCAATTTGCCCAGAAGTATATAAGGTATTTCCACTTAAAACAGCTTGATTATAAGGGCCAATAGGCGCAGGAGCTTTTGATGTTGTAATTATTTTTTTCATATGGTGTGCGTGTTAAAGTTGAATATCTGGTTGTAGTCTTTTTTCATATTTTAAATCTTGAAGAATGCTAGATTTTATGCCAATAAAGAAATTCCATGAGCTATTAGCACTAAAAGGAATCCAACTAAAATTCATCCGCCAACTTAATAAATCCCTTTCAAAACGTAATTGTGTATAGGTGAAACCTGCATTCTTTAAATCGTAACCAGAAGAACCACCAATAGACCATTTATCGGACAATTGGATATCACCAGAAAACATAAGCGAATGCGATGATATTTCATTTTGTCGCCTTGAGTTTGAATAGTTTACAGCATAAGCAATTCGTAAACTCCACGGTACTTTATAATTGTATAACTGACTTGGTACTTTGTTTTCTTCGTCTTCATCTTTATCTTCATCTCTACCAAATTGCTGATTAGCAAAATCTAAATCTTTAGGTAAAAAGTCCTCAGAATTATTAAGGTTTTGATTTTCATTATTATTTTTTTTACCGCCTTTTTTACTTGAAATCGACCAACTTGTAGTTAGGTTAGCACTTGTTAATCTGAAAAAGCTGCCGCCATTGTCTATATTAAATTTATCAATTTTATTATTGTTGTTGTCTAGGGCGTAAGGGTCTAGAGTAGCACCAAAATTCACACTCATTTTATTATCAAAAAGTTGAGTTCCTCCACTCATTCTTACGGGGCTCCATTGTAATGAATCGCCAGCAAAATTATACGATGTAGAAAAGTTTAAGTTGTTTAGAAGGATTATTTTTTTTGATTCTGTTGCTGTACTATCTTTATCTCGCACCTTGGCTTCAATGTTATTCGATAAAGATATTCCCATTGAACTAGAAAAATTTTTATTTGGCGATCCAAATATACCTTGCTCAAATCTTGTGTAATCAACATCATTTGTAGTTTGCCCGTCGGCACTAACAACTTCATAAGTATCATAATATTTATCGAAAGCAGGATTTATGTTATAGCTTATAGAAGGTCGCATGACGTGCCTTATGGCCTTAATTTTTTTATCTTCACCTTCTTTTTCAAAATTAAACATTCCATAAATAGTTGTACCAAGACTCGTACTAAAGTTGTAGGTTCTAAAAGAATCAAAACCGTTTATTTCTTCGTCAACTATTTTCCGCTCTGTCGTATCAAAAGTTCTATTGATGGTTTTAAAAGTCCAAACTTCATTATAATTACTACTGGCAGTCAAACTAAAATGTTTAAATACTTTAAAATTTGTACTTAGCGGAATGGAGTGCTGAAAACCGGCTTTTGCACCATCAAACATTTCTTTTTTGAAGAAAAGCGAGTCGGTAGTTTGTATTCTATTTTCACCTCTTACGTTATATTGAAAATTTATATTTTGAATAATGCCTTTTTTAGTACCAGTTTTTGAAGCGAAGGGAAATATTCTGCCAACACTACCTTGAAACGTTGGAAGTGTCATATTTATAACTTCAGTATTAGTGTTTTGTGAATGCGTTGCTGTTACGCTATAATTAACCTGAGGTTCACCTTGAAATGTTTTTGAATAAGAAACCGACGAAGCTAATGTGTTACTTAAAAACGATTGACCAGAATTAATTTGATTTAAGGATGAACGAAAATAAGTGCTACTACCTAAGTTAACCGATGCTGAAAATCTTGAATTTGGATTCGCTTTTGCATCTTGACTATGAGACCATCTGAGGTTATAAATGGTTGATTTAGCATAATCTGGAAAACCACGCTCGCTAGTTATTAAATTTTCATATCTAAAAGCTAAATTACCTCTAAAACTGTAACGTTTTGTGTAGGTGTTTTCTAAACGGATACCATAACTACCATTGGTATAATAATCTCCTAAAACAGCCAAATCTACATAATCGTTAATGGCAAAATAATAGCCACCATTTTGTAAAAAATAACCACGATCGTTTTGTTCACCAAAACTTGGTATAATAATACCTGAGGTATGTTTCTCTGTTTGTGGAAAAAAACCAAACGGCAAACCAATTGGTGTGGGTACATCATATATAAAAAGGTTGGCTAAACCTGTTACAATTTTTTTACCAGGAACAACTTTAGCTTTTCTTAATAATAAGTAGTAATCAGGATCTTCTAAATCTTCTGCTGTGGTATATTTAGCATTTTTTAAAAAGTAAACCGAATCATTTTCCTTTTTAGTAATAGATGCTATAACGGTGCCTTCTCCTTGTTGTGTTTTAGAATTATAAATAAGTGCTTTTTTGCTTTTGGTGTTAAAAACAATCGAGTCTGGTTCTACCACATTTCCACCTTGTGTAAAAACTGGTTTTTGAGTGTAACCTTCAATGGAATCTGTTATGCCTCTAGCATAAACGGTATTCGTATTGTAATCTATAATAATATTTCCAGCGGTAATATTCATATCGCCGTAATCTATTATAGCTTCGTTATATAAATATAATTTCTGCTGTTTATGGTTAAATTTAGTATAATCAATAGCGTGATAATCTACAATGTTTTCTAATAATTCCTTTTTAGGTTTAATTGAATCTGTGAGTGTAGAATCTTGAGTTTTTTCAGAAACCAAAGGCGCAATTAAACTATCTACCTTTACAATAGTAGTTTCATTTACAACGGGTTTAATAGAATCCTGTGATTTTTTGATGTCTTGTGCGAAGCTAAACGTGTTGATAAACACTGTAAAACTTAATGCAAAAAGTATTTTAAAGTTGTTTGTACGCAACGCTTTTAAATGTATTTTTGTAAAAGTATGGCTCGGTTTTTGAAAAGTCAAAATTACATATATTTTTCTGTGATTGATTTAATAATCAACTAAAAGTTTAAAATTAAACCTGTACGCAACTTTACTGGGTAATAAACCGAGTTTATTAGTCGTTAAATCAACACTATTAAAATTTTTATAATTCTGATAATAAAGATTAAAAACAACATTTTGTACCACATGAAAACGAACACGATATTACTTTTCGTATCCTTTATAATAGTATTAACATTTTCTTCATTTATAAAAATTGAAAGCCAAACGACTAAAGAAAAATTTAGAGTAGTGCTAGATGCTGGTCATGGTGGTAGAGATCCTGGAAACTTGGGTAATGGTTACAAAGAAAAAAATATAGCATTAAACATTGCATTAGCAATAGGTAAGGCGCTTGAAAAAAATCCTGATATCGAAGTCATTTATACACGTAAAACAGATGTTTTTATAGAGTTAGCGGATAGACCTAAAATTGCAAATGAGGCTAATGCAGATTTATTTGTGTCTATACACTGCGATTCTCACACTTCTCAAGCTTATGGCGCCGGTACTTTTGTAATGGGTATCAATAAAATTTCACAAAATTTAAGTGTCGCAAAAAAGGAGAATGCAGTAATTTTTCTTGAAGATAATTATGAAGAAAAATATGCTGGGTTCGATCCAAATTCGCCCGAGTCATTACTAACATCATCATTAATTGTTGAAGAATATTTAGATCAAAGTATATTGGCTGCCAGTTACATTCAGAAAAATATGATAAAGAATTTGAAACGAAAAGATAGAAATGTAAAACAAGATGTTTTTTGGGTATTACATGCTACGTTTATGCCAAGTGTTTTAGTCGAAACTGGTTTTTTAACCAATAAGAAAGAAGGTTCCTATCTAAATTCAAAAAAAGGACAAAACGAAATGGCTCGCGAAATAACCAATGGTATTTTAGAGTATAAGGCCAGTATAAATGAAAATATTAATTTCTTTGAAGATCCTACTCAAGGCATAATTACTGAAGAGATTCATTCTGGCTCCAATGGTGTCGTATTTAAAATCCAAATAGCTGCTAGTTCTAAAGAACTTGAAACGAAGCCCTATAATTTTAAAGGATTAAATGATATATCTAGAGTTAAAGATGGCGGACTTTACAAATATTTTTATGGTAATACTTCAAATTACGAAGAAATAAAAAAAATGAATGAAGATGCAAAAACTAAAGGCTATTCAAGCAGCTTTATTGTTGCATTCAAGGATGATAAAAAAATATCATTAGCCGATGCTTTAAAATCAACCACAAATTAAACGGTTTCTCTTTTAAATTTATTTAAATTTGTTATTCTAATACTTTTCGGTTTGAAGATATCAAAAGAAATTAAAGTTGCCATACTAGTCCTTTCAGGAATTCTCCTTTTCATTTTTGGATTTAATTATTTAAAGGGTGAAAACATTTTAGGTTCATCCCGAACTTTTTATGCTGTTTATGATAATGTTGAAGGCTTAACGGCATCAACACCTGTTACTATTAATGGTATGCCGGTTGGAAAAGTGCTTGAAATCAATTTTAAAGGTGATGGTTCAGGGAAGCTTTTAGTAAAACTTTTAATTGATAGTGAATTTCAGTTTTCTAAAAATAGTAAAGCCGAACTTTATGAAACAGGACTTATTGGCGGAAAAGCAATAGCTATAATTCCTGCATTTGATGGTGCTGCAAATGCGGAAAAAGAGTCTTATTTAGTTGGCGGTGCAAAGGCTGGTTTAAGCGAATTGGTAAATCAACGTTTAACGCCATTACAAGAAAAGATAGAAAAAATGATGCTAAGTGCAGATGAACTTCTTGTAAACTTAAATGATGTTTTTGATGAAAAAACAAAAAACAATTTAAAAGCAAGTATCGCTGGGTTAGGTGCTACCATAAACTCGTTTAAAGAAACATCAAATGCTTTAAATCAAACCATTGTTAATAATCAAAAAAATATTGATAGTGTTTTGTCAAACGCAAATTCACTGACTTCTAATTTGAGTGAAATAACCAATGAGCTAAATGAAGCTGACCTTGGAGAAACGGTTAAGAGCTTAAAATCTACGCTTCAAAACTTTGATAATATTCTAGCCAATTTAGAAAAAGGTGAAGGTTCTATGGGGAAACTTCTTAAAGATGAAGCTTTGTACAATAATTTAAAAGGTGCTAGTTCCCAACTCGAACAACTCCTTGAAGACATGAAGCTGAACCCGAAGCGTTATGTTCATTTCTCTCTTTTTGGAAAAAAAGCAAAACAGTATGATTCTGAAGGAAATGAAATTGAACAAAAAGACTAAATTATAATGAATTATATACCAAATATTCTTTTTTTAATTATACTCATTGCTGGTATTGGTTATTTTTCAAAAAATGTGAAAAAACTTTTCCGTAATATTAATTTAGGGAAAGATGTAGACGTTAGCGACAATAAATCGCAACGTTGGAAAAACATGGCGATGATAGCCTTGGGGCAAAGTAAAATGGTTCGACGCCCTATTGCGGGTATTTTACATGTTGTTGTTTATGTAGGTTTTATTATCATTAATATTGAAGTTTTAGAGATAATTATTGATGGTATTTTTGGAACACACAGAATTGGTTTAAAAATTTTACCAGAATCTATTTACGGGTTTTTAATTGGCTCTTTTGAAGTTTTAGCAGTATTGGTTTTTATATCAGTAATTTTCTTTTGGACAAGACGAAATGTTATAAAATTAAAACGTTTTTGGAAAAGTGAAATGACGAGTTGGCCAAAAAACGATGGAAACTACATTCTTTATTTCGAAATGGTGTTAATGACGCTTTTTCTTGTTATGAATGCTACAGACATAGATTTTCAAGCCATGAATTCGGGCAATATAGTAAGTCAATTTATAGCACCATGGTTTTCAGGTTTATCAGAAAGCACATTACATTTGGTTGAAAGAGGTGCTTGGTGGTTTCATATCACAGGTATTTTAGTTTTCTTAAACTACCTATATTTCTCAAAGCATTTGCATATTTTATTAGCGTTTCCTAACACCTATTATGGAAAATTAACGCCACAAGGTCAATTCAATAATCTTGAAGCCGTTACCAAAGAGGTTAAAATGATGATGGATCCAAATATAGATCCTTTTGCTGCACCAGCTGCTGGAGCTGAAAACGATATGCCAGCAAAATTTGGAGTAAGTGATGTTCAAGATTTAAGTTGGGTTAATTTATTAAACGCCTATACCTGTACAGAATGCGGGCGTTGCACCAGCGAATGTCCGGCAAACCAAACAGGAAAAAAATTATCACCTAGAAAAATCATGATGGATACCCGCGACCGTTTAGAGGAAGTTGGTAAAAATATAGACACCAATAAAGGTGAATTTAAAGAAGACGGAAAGCAATTATTAGATAGTTATATAACACGCGAAGAGCTTTGGGCTTGTACATCGTGTAACGCCTGTGTTGAGGCTTGTCCTGTAAGTATCGATCCGTTATCTATAATTTTAGAAATGCGACGTTATTTGGTTATGGAGCAGTCTGCAGCACCAGTAGAGCTTAATAATATGATGACTAACATAGAAAATAATGGTGCACCTTGGCCATATAACCAAATGGATAGATTAAACTGGAAAGATGAATAAATGGATTACATCTATTCTATTTATATTTATTTTAGGGGTGAATCATGTCTTCGCTCAGAATTACAAAAAAGATTCTTTACAATTTAAAATTTATACTACAGCATTTTTTAAAAACGCATTAGTAAAAAGTATTACACTTGATACAGTTTTTTGCGATTATTGTTCAGATTCTCAATTAACAGCTTTGGGGCAGTTAGGTCTTAAAACATCTAATGAGTATGTAAAAAATCCTGAATACAGATTGATAAACGGAAAAAGAAAATTAGCAATTTATATAAGAATAGCAAAAAAAGATTTTGCTAAAATAAAAGAAAAAGATACAATTAAATGATTGTTTATTTAATTGCAATAACGATTTGATTTAAGAAAGATGAGCGAATTACTTAAAGTACCAACAATGGCCGAATTTATGGCCCAAGGAAAGCAACCCGAAGTTTTGTTTTGGGTAGGTTGCTCTGGAAGTTTTGATGATAGAGCAAAAAAAATAACGAAAGCTTTTGTTAAGTTATTGAATAAAGCTAAGGTTGAATTTGCTGTTTTAGGAACCGAAGAAAGTTGTTCGGGTGACCCAGCAAAACGAGCTGGTAATGAGTTTTTGTTTCAAATGCAAGCGGTAACAAATATTGAAGTTCTTAATGCATACGAAGTAAAAAAAATAGTAACCGCGTGCCCACATTGCTTTAATACCATTAAAAATGAGTATCCAGAATTAGGTGGTAATTATGAGGTTATGCACCACACACAATTTTTGAAAACCTTATTAGATGAAGGGCGATTAACCATTGAGGGCGGTAAATACAAAGGTAAACGTATCACATTTCACGACCCATGTTATTTAGGTCGTGCCAATAATGTTTACGAAGCGCCTCGAGAACTTATTCGAAAATTAGAAGCAGAATTAGTTGAAATGAAAAACTGCCGTCGCAACGGACTTTGTTGTGGAGCAGGAGGAGCGCAAATGTTTAAAGATGCCGAAAAAGGCGATAAAGAAATAAACATAGAACGTACCGAACAAGCCTTGGATGTAAAACCAGAAATTATTGCAGCCGGTTGCCCGTTTTGTAACACGATGATGACTGATGGTGTAAAAGCCAAAGAAAAAGAAAGCGACGTTGCTGTTATGGATATAGCTGAGTTAATTGCTAATGCGCAGGATTTGTAAATTAATGATCAAAAAAACTTAATCAATTTTATGCTAGTAGATTTTAACACATTACCTGAAGAATCGCGTGTTTGGATATACCAAGCCAACCGTTCTTTCACCGAAGAAGAAATTGAAGAAATTCAATCTAAATTAGATATTTTTATACAAAATTGGACGGCACATGGCAGCGATTTACAATCTGGTTATACCATAAAATACAAACGTTTTATAATTTTAGGTCTAAACCAAAACTTAAATAAAGCTACAGGTTGTTCAATCGATGCTTCGGTGTATTTTATCCAACAATTAGAAAAAGATTATCATGTCGATTTGATGGATAAAATGAATGTGTCTTACAAACAAGGTGAATATGTGGCTTATAAAACACTCACAGATTTCAGGAAAATGGCAAAAGATAAAGCGGTTTCCAAAAACACCATTGTCTTTAATAATTTAGTCACTAACATTGCTGAATTTAACGAAAACTGGGAAGTTCCTGCAAGTGAGAGTTGGCATAGTCGATTTGTTAAATAGTTGTTTATAATCTTAGTTTTAAAACTTCAATAAAATTTTCATATCTCAAATAGAATATTGATTTTTACCGCTTTCAAAGTGTAAGTATAAATTATGGCTAATGACATTTTCTTATTAAATATATCTGGACAAGATAAACCAGGTTTAACTTCAGGTTTAACGGGCGTTTTGGCACAATACGATGCGAAAGTATTAGATATTGGTCAAGCAAATATTCACGACACACTTTCCTTAGGTATTTTATTCGAAATTCAATCAGGCGAAATATCATCAGCAGTACAAAAAGATTTACTTTTTAAGGCTTATGAGTTGGGTATTAAGGCAAAATTCACACCTGTCTCACTTAAAGATTATGAACATTGGGTCAATCTTCAAGGAAAAGATAGATACATTGTTACAATTTTAGGTGAAAAGCTTTCAGCTTATCAAATAACAGAAGTCACCAAAGTCATTTCTGATAAAAACTTGAATATTGATGCTATTAAAAGACTTACAGGACGCTTATCACTTGTTAAAAAAGAAGAATATCCACGCGCTTCCATTGAATTATCAATAAGAGGTAAAATAGAAAATAAAACAGAACTTACTGCAAAGTTTTTGCAAATTTCTCATGATTTAGATGTGGATATTGCATTTCAAGAAGATAATATTTACAGACGAAATAGACGCTTGGTGTGTTTCGATATGGATTCTACACTTATTCAAGCCGAAGTAATTGATAAATTAGCAGAATTAGCTGGCGTTGGTGATAAGGTTAAGGCCATTACAGAATCTGCAATGCAAGGAGAGATTGACTTTAACGAAAGCTTCGAGAAACGCATGAAACTTTTAAAAGGTTTAAGCGAAGATGTGCTTCATGATGTAGCAATTAATCTGCCTATAACAAAAGGCGCAAGACGACTTATTGATACTTTAAAAAGCTACGGATTTAAAACCGCTATTTTATCAGGTGGATTCACTTACTTTGGTCATTATTTACAAAAGGAATTAGGTATTGATTATGTGTATGCCAACCAATTAGAAATAAAAGATGGTTTTTTAACCGGAAATTATATTGGTGATATTGTAAACGGTGAGAAAAAGGCAGAATATCTGAAAGAAATTGCCCAAAAAGAAGGTATTGATATTAACCAAACAATAGCAGTTGGCGATGGTGCAAACGATTTACAAATGCTCAATCTTGCTGGATTAGGAATTGCTTTTCATGCTAAACCTACAGTTAAAGATAATGCGCAAAATTCTATATCTAGCATAGGTTTAGATGGCGTTTTATACTTGCTGGGTTATCATGATAGACATATCGATTTATTAGAATAATTCAACACAAACCATAGTAAGGCTTAAAAAGTTCATTATTTCTTTATAAATGTATCATAAAGTCTTTTTATCTTCCTTTTAAATGTATTATTTTGGCATGGTTATTTCTGATAAGTATATTAGAATTAATAGTCTTAACTAGTACATCTTTATGCGCCACATCTATAGTATTGTAGTTTTTCTTTTTGTAACTCTTATTTCATTTGCACAAACCATTGCTAATCCGCTCCTTACTTCTGATTTTGACTCTCAGCAAAAATGGGTAGATAGTGTTTATAATTCCATGACTTTGCAAGAAAAAGTCGGACAATTATACATGGTTCAAGTCATGTCTAATCAAGATGATGCAACAAAAAACAAGGTTGTAAAATTAATTACTGATAACCATATAGGCGGCATTATTTATTCAAATGGCGGACCAGTGAGGCAAGCAAATTTAAATAACGAATTACAATCGTTATCAAAAATCCCATTATTAATAGGCATGGATGCCGAATGGGGTTTGAGTATGCGTTTAGATTCTACTTACGCTTTTCCGTGGAATATGACCCTCGGTGCCATAAAAGATAATAAATTAATTGAGCAAACAGGAAGACAAATAGGCGAACATTGTAAGCGTTTGGGTGTTCATTTTAATTTTGCTCCAGTTGTAGATATTAATACAAACCCTAAAAACCCAATTATTGGCAATCGCTCTTTTGGAGAAGATCGAGATAATGTTACCGAGAAAGCTTTGGCTTTCATGAAGGGTATGCAAAGTGCAGGAGTTTTAGCAAATGCAAAACACTTTCCAGGTCATGGCGACACGGAGCAGGATTCTCATCATGCCCTGCCAACTATTAGTTTCAGTGAAAAACGAATGGATTCTATTGAGTTATACCCTTACAGAAAACTTATTAAGGAAGGACTTTCAAGTGTTATGGTTGCGCATTTAAATGTGCCGAGTTTAGACTCTACTGGTTACCCGTCTTCGCTATCCAAACATATTGTTACTGATATTTTGAAAGAGAATTTAGGTTTTAAAGGACTTATTTTTACCGATGCACTAACGATGAAAGGTGTCGCAGATTTTGATGAAACTGGTGATATCGATTTAGCCGCTTTTAAGTCAGGAAATGATGTCATGCTCATGTCTGAAGATGTCGCTATTGGGGTTAACAAAATAATTGAAGCTCTAAATAAAGGCCATATTACCGAAGCACGTTTAGCGCATTCTGTTAAAAAAATACTTCAAGCAAAATATAAAGTAGGGCTTTCTAATTATGAACCAATTAGTGTTTATAATTTAGGCAACGATTTAAATAGGATTAAAGATGATGCGCTTTACGAGGAACTTATTGAAAATGCCTTAACGGTATTACAAAATATTAGAGGTGTATTGCCATTGCGTCAATTAGAAACTAAAAAAATAGCCTATGTAAATCTAGGTGAAGATTCTGGAAATATCTTTTTTAATGAATTAAAAAAATATGCAAAAGTTCATAAAATTGAAGCTGAACAACTAAGCGATTTAAATGATAAATTACAGCCTTATAATACAGTAATTATAGGTTTGCACCTTTCAAATGAAAGCCCTTGGAAATCTTTTAAGTTTAGTAACGAAGAACTCGTTTGGTTAGATGAAGTTGCAAAAACACATACCGTAATTTTAGATGTTTTTGTAAATCCTTATACTTTGATTGACTTAAAACAAGTTGAAGATATTGAAGGTATCATAGTAAGTTACCAAAATAGTAGAATTGCACAAGAAAAATCGGCACAACTTATTTTTGGAGCTATTGCAGCAAAAGGCGTTTTACCAGTTTCAGCTGGAGAGTATTTTGTTGTTGGTGAAGGTATTCCATCTTTTGGAATCAAGCGTTTAGGATATACCATACCAGAACGTGTGGGAATGAGTTCAGAGAAATTAAAAAAACTAGATTCTGTTGCACAATACGCCGTAAATTCTAAAATGACTCCAGGAATTCAACTTTTAGTAGCTCGAGAAGGTAAGGTTATTTACAATAAAAATTTTGGCAAACACACTTATGATGGCAAAGAAAAAGTATCTTTTGATGATATTTATGATGTTGCTTCTTTAACAAAAATACTAGCAACGTTACCACTTTTGATGGAGCTTGTTGAACAAGGTATCGTTTCATTAGATGATAAACTTTCAAAAATTTTACCTGAGTATAAAAAATCTAATAAGGCGAATATTACTATAAAGAGTATGTTATCACATTATGCCAGATTACGACCTTGGGAACCTTTTTATTATAAAACTTTAGACACCATTACTAAACGCCCAAGTAAAAAATATTACAGAACGGAACGCAGTAATAAATTTAATATAGAAGTCTCTAAAAATTTATTTTTACGCACTGATTATAAAGATTCTATACCTAAAATTATTAAAGATTCTGAATTATTAGACCGATTAAGATATCGCTATAGTGATTTTCCATATTATATTTTAAAGAAATTTATAGAGAAACATTACGACAAACCACTTGATGAAATTATTCAAGGTCATTTTTATGAATCATTAGGTGCAAATCATACCACTTATAATCCATATACAAAAATTAGTAATAAAAAAATTGTGCCCACAGAAGAAGATGATTATTATAGATATCAAAAAGTACACGGTTATGTGCATGATATGGGTGCGGCCATGCAGAATGGTGTAGGTGGACACGCAGGTGTTTTTAGCAATGCTAACGATGTTGCTAAAATTATGCAAATGTACTTGCAAAAAGGGTTTTATGGTGGAATACAATATTTAAAACCAGAAACAGTGGATTTATTTAATACCTGCTACTTCTGTGAAAATAATAATAGACGAGGTGTTGGATTTGATAAACCACAATTAGGAGATTCCGGACCAACATGTGGTTGTATTTCAATGACAAGTTTTGGGCATTCAGGTTTTACAGGAACTTATGCATGGGCAGATCCAGAGAAAGAAATTGTTTATATTTTTCTAGCAAATAGAACCTATCCTACTGCTGGAAAAAATTTACTATTAAAAGAAAATATTAGAACAGAAATACAGCGTTTAATTTACGAAGCGATAGAAGAATAAAAGTACTCCTGCGAGGTTTTAAAAACCTTGTAGGTATAATTAAAGACCATCTTAAAAAGAATTCCATCTTCATGGGAATTATAAAACTAAAAAAATGAAAATAGGTATTGTTTGTTATCCAACATTTGGCGGTAGTGGCGTAGTAGCTACCGAACTTGGTTTAGAGCTTTCTAAACGCGGTCATGAAATTCATTTTATTACATACAACCAACCTGTACGGTTAGAATTATTAAGTAATAATGTGCATTATCATGAGGTAAACGTACCAGAATATCCTTTGTTTCATTATCAACCTTATGAGTTAGCTTTATCAAGTAAACTAGTAGATATGGTTAAGCTTCACAAAATAGAAATACTTCATGTGCATTATGCTATTCCGCACGCTTATGCAGCATATATGGCAAAAAAAATGTTACAAGAAGAGGGTATTTATGTGCCTATAGTTACGACATTACACGGTACCGATATCACACTTGTTGGGAGTCATCCGTTTTATAAACCAGCGGTTACATTTAGTATTAATAAATCGGACGCAGTTACGGCCGTATCGCAAAGTTTGAAAGACGATACACTTCGTTTATTTAATATTAAGCGTGATATTCACGTGGTTCCAAATTTTATCGATTTAGATAAATATAGTCATGATTTTACAGATTGCCAGCGCGGAATGATGGCAGAAGAAGAAGAGAAAATAATAACACATATAAGTAATTTACGACCTGTAAAGCGTGTACAAGATGTTATAAAAGTATTTTATAACATCCAAAAAGAAATACCAGCAAAATTAATGCTTGTAGGCGAAGGACCAGAGCGCGAAAAAGTAGAAACCCTTTGTAATGAATTAAAAATTTTAGATAAAGTTATTTTCTTCGGAAAAAGTAACGAAATAGATAAAATTTTATGCTTTAGTGATTTGTTTTTATTGCCGTCACAAACAGAAAGTTTTGGTTTGGCAGCTTTGGAAGCTATGGCGTCAGGAGTTCCTGTAATATCTAGTAATACGGGTGGAATACCAGAAGTTAATATTAATGGTGTTTCGGGTTATTTAAGTAATGTTGGAGATATTGATGATATGACTAAAAATGCACTTAATATTTTAAGTGATTCAAAACGATTAAAGGATTTTAAAAATAATGCTAGAGCCGAATCTCTAAATTTTGACTTGCATAAAATTGTACCTCAATATGAAGCTATTTATGAGGATACTTTAACAAAATGTATGGTATTGTAGTCTTGATTTATTTGTAATTTTTATGTTCTTTTTAACTGTTTTTGAATTTTCTTAATTGCAGATTCAATAGACTTTTCGGGTTCAATAATATTATATTCTCCCCAAAATTCAGGATCAGAGAAGCCAGAAGTTTCATCTACTAAAATAGTTGTAGGTCTAATTATGTTTTCTCTAACTTTCACAAATTTGGTATCGGTAATTTCCCAATCGGTTATAGCCATTTCACTATTTAAGGTATACATACTATTAAATAATTTGCCCTTCCAATTTACTTTAAATGTTAGTAAAATATTGCTGTAAGCATAATGCCACTTGCCATTTTTAGTTCTGTAATTTACTCTATATGTGGCTTCTGTAGGATATACATCAACTTTTCTTGGTTTTTTTCGGATATACATTTCACTAGACAATTCTTTGTTTTCAACATTTAAGCTATAAATAGCACTTGTTAGAGCTAATGTTGCATAATCAATATATAATTTGCCATAGTATAATGGCGTTATAATATTTGGTTTTTGTTTAAAATTTACAACATAAACCATGTTGTTATTTATTTGTGTGGGTTCATCAAAACTAAAATCGTATAAATCAATATCTTCAGGAGTAAAAATATACTCTGGATATTTTATTATATCTGTGTAGAGATTGCTAAAAGGGCCACCTTGTAATTTTACAGCTAAAGTATCTAACCTAGAATAATCAGTTTTTTTTCTTGATTTTATGAGCTCAATACCATCCTTTTTAAAGCTGTTATATGGAGTACTATGTATTTGCACAATAGCTTCTGATAATGATGCGTTTTTACGTCTTTTCTTTATTGTTTCTCTGTAAAAAGCAGTCATTAAAGTATTATTATTGTTATATAATATGCCTTTCTTTTCTAGAGTTTCTTTCAATAAGATTTTTGCATTCTTATAGGTTTCTATTTGCACTACTTTCAACTCGGTAATAGCTGGGTTTAGTTTAATTTTGTTAATAGTTTCTAACTTAGAAATTGATATTTCTTTTTTCTCATAACCTAATCTAGAAATGGTTAGCATACCATCAGCAAACGAATTTGGAATTTTTAAAATAAAATCGCCATCGGAATTTGTGATAGTACTGATATTTGATTCATTTATAACTAAATCAGCGAATATTAATGGGTTATTAGTTTTACTGTCAACTACTTTTCCTTTTAACTCTTTAAAATTAGTAGCTTCAGTTTGTGCATGTACCGTATTTGTTGAAAAAAATATTGAAAGGCAAAATAAGATTAACGGAAAAAAGGATTTAGTTTTCATGATTTTTTATTTTAGTAGCTTTAACCTTTGTTAAGATACAAAAAACTATTAAAATAAATTATAAATTGTATTTATATTAACAATAAAACATTGTTATTTAGTAGTTTATAAAAAAATAAAATTTAGCTTTTTGCTTAAAGTTAATTATTTTATCAGAATACATAAAGCTTTTTATGTGATTGCAATCGTTTAACTAAATTATAGTTATCGATAAGTTGGACCAACTCTTAACGTAATTTTTAGATTTATAAAAAATGAATAGCTGTATATTTACATGTTTTTAATTAATATATGCAGTTAGATTACATTCCTTTTAGCAAAACAGGCTATTTTTCATCTTTAATTTGTGATTATTTAGATGAGAAATCAACTATAAGTCCGTTTTATAATCGATTTCCAAAAATTGAAAATTTCAAAGCGCAAATTGAAGAGAAGCAGCTATCTTTTTCTGCGGAATCAAGAACTATTTTATCTAATGTTCTCAAAAAACAGTATCAGAAGTTAAATACTTCAGAAGTAACACTTCAACATATTGAAACTTTAAATTCAAATAAAACGTTCACAGTTACCACTGGGCATCAACTTAATTTATTTACTGGACCATTATATTTTTTGTATAAAATTGTATCTGCAATAAATCTTTCGAAAGAATTAAAAGCGAAATATCCAGAGTATCATTTTGTACCCATATATTGGATGGCAACTGAAGATCATGATTTTGATGAAATAAACTATTTTAATTTTAAAGGAAAAAAAGTACTTTGGAATAAAAACGCTAGTGGTGCAGTAGGAGAATTAACAAATGAAGGATTAGCTGATGTTTTTAAGTTATTTTCAAAAGACCTAGGAAGCTCTAAAAATGCAGAGTACATAAAAAAATTATTTAAAGAAGCCTATTTAAACCATAATAACCTTGCCGATGCTACCCGGTTTTTAGCAAACGAATTATTTAAAGATTATGGTTTAGTAATTATTGATGCGAATAATCCAGAATTAAAAAGGCTGTTTATTCCTTTTATAAAAGATGAATTATTGAATCAAACCTCTTTTAAAACGGTTACTGAAACTAATAAAGCACTTTCTGAAAATTATGGAATTCAAGTTAATCCTCGTGAAATAAATTTATTTTATTTAAAAGAGAATCTGCGAGAGCGCATTGTTTTTGAAGATGATGTTTATAAAGTATTAAACACAAATATTGTTTGGCGCAAGAGTGACATACTAAAAGAAGTCTTAGACTTCCCAGAACGGTTTTCACCAAATGTAATTATGCGTCCATTATATCAAGAGGTTGTTTTACCAAATCTCTGTTATATTGGCGGTGGTGGTGAGTTAGCCTATTGGTTTCAACTTAAATCTTATTTTAATAAAGTTGAAGTACCTTATCCAATACTATTATTACGTAATTCAGTTTTAATTCAAACAGAGAGGCAACAAAAAAAGCTTGAAAAACTGAATATTTCTACAGAAAATGTTTTTTTAAAACGATCAACTTTTATCAATAAAAAGGTTAGAGAAATATCAAATATTGATATCGATTTCTCAACACAAAAGGCATATTTAGTTAATCAGTTTAAAGCGTTATACAAATTAGCAGAACAAACTGACAAATCGTTTTTAGGAGCTGTAAAAGCACAAGAAGTGAAACAATTAAAAGGGCTTGAGAACCTTGAAAAACGATTACTTAAAGCACAAAAAAGAAAACTTTCTGATGTTGTTTTAAGAATGACAGAGCTTCAAAATGAATTATTTCCAAATCAAAGTTTACAAGAACGTAATACTAATTTCTCAGAGTTTTATTTGGAATATGGCGATGAATTAATTCTAAAACTAATTGAAAACCTAAAACCGCTTAAAGGAGAGTTTTCAATTCTAACTTTATAATTCATGCACAAAATAGATATTGAACTTGTTGAAATGACTTTGGATGTCATGAAGTACGCCATAGACAGAATATCTTCTACAAACCCTACAATAGGAACGCCTAAAAAAGAAGAAGAGCTAAAAGCTTTGGTAGGTGAAACAATAACTGAAAAGGGTATTGGAGGGGAACATGCATTCAGTTTATGGAAAGAGCATTTAATGAAGTCTAATATTCCTATTGATCACCCAAGACATTTAGCATTTGTACCCGCATCACCAACTAGAGCAGCAGTTATGTTCGATTTGGTAACATCGGCATCTAGTATTCATGGTGCTTATTGGATGGAAGGTGCGGGTGGTATTTTCTGTGAAAATGAAGCTATGAAATGGATTGTTTCATTAACAGGTTTGCCCGAAGGCGCTTTTGGGGTATTTACTAGTGGTGGTACAGCGGCTAACCTATCAGCAATGGTGACGGCTCGTGAACATTGGAGAGAGAATGATATATTTAAAGGCGAAAAAGGACTTATTATTACATCTATTGGAGCACATTCATCAATAAAGGCAATGGCTAAAGTAATTGATGTTGACGTTTTATTAGTGGATACAGAAGATAGATTACTAGGTGAAGAATTACAGAAAACAATAGATACTTTAACAGAACATCAACGTAAGCGGTTATTTTCTGTGGTAGCAACAGGAGGTACAACAAATGCAGGTATAATAGATGATTTAGAAGGTGTTGCTTCTGTGTGTGAAAAGGAAAACTTATGGTTTCATGTAGACGCTGCATATGGTGGTGGAGCTCTAGTTGCAGATTCTGTTCGTCATTTATTTAATGGTATAGAAAAAGCAGATAGTATCACTATTGATCCACACAAATGGATGTTTTCACCTTATGATTGTGGCGCGGTTATTTATAAAAACCCGCAGTTAGCAAAAAATGCACACTCACAAGAAGGATCTTATCTCGATATTTTTAAAGATGAAGGTGCTCATGGTTTTAATCCTACCGATTATCAAATACAACTTACACGGCGTGTTAGAGGGTTGCCTTTGTGGTTTTCATTAGCAACTCATGGCACTGACAAATATAAGGAAGCTGTTGAGCGCGGTATTGAATTAGCTCAAATTGCAGGACAAATGATTAATAAAATGGAACATGTTGAGTTGGTTAGAGATCCTAGTTTGTCTTGTGTTTTATACAGAAGAATAGGGTGGAAGCCAGAAGATTATACGCATTGGACCTATGAAAACCATAGAAAAGGATTTGCTTTAGTGACTCCAACAAAATGGAAGCATGGAGATGCTTTTGAAACCGTTTCACGTTTTTGTTTTATAAATCCAGATACTACTGAAAAGGATATAGAAATGATTTTGGATTCGATGGTTTAAAAAGCAAACCTCCCGATAGCTATGGGAATGATTTGCTTTTTTATACAACTAACTTTTTATTAATCCCTAATTACAATTGGCAGGTGCATCATCAGCCCTATGTTCTACTTTAATAAGACGCTCTAAAGTAACTGTTCCTTTTAAAGTAATCACAATGGAATTTGCTTCTATAGTAGTAATCACTCCATTAAATTGGTTAAAATAGAATTGCGATTTTATTTCTTGTCCAGTTAATGGAAGATTTGTGTCTCTATCCGTACCTTCAACCCTTAAACGCTGTACAAAATTGACCTTAGTATTTGGGTAAAACTGGTACACATCATAGACTAAAGCAGCGGTTCCAGGTGGCACATCTATGTTACGAGTTATTGCCAATGTAGTCGATTCGTCACTCGTGTAATCTTGCCAATTACTGCTTGTGCTGGTAGAAGACCATTCTTGCGTGTAATTTGTTGAAAGCGACATGTCATAACTTGCAGAATTTCCAAAAAACGAGGCTTCAAAACCAACACTTACTTCTGCACCAACACTAAAACTATTGCTTGTATTTACTGAAAGTGATTCTTCCCACCCTACAGTCCTAGCATAAGATTCAACAACACTCACACCAACATCTTGATTTAAATTACCACTACTGCAGTTGGTTAAGGTACTATTAAAGCTGAAAGCTGTTTGAGGTTTAGGTAAAATAGGTTCTAAAAAAGATGTGCCAATATTAGAAACATTCCATTCCACACTCGTAGATACCATTCGCCATGTGGGCTCTACTGCAGCTTCACCAGCTATTGATGAAGCCGTCGTTAATCCATAGCCTTCTACTTGTTTAATTGGTAAATCATTATATGCGATAATACGATAACTTCCGTTATTTACTTTTTCAATTTTAAATCTATAACGTGGTATATTTACAACGTAATCAAAATCTGTGGATGGACTTAAGTTTGGCGCTTCGTGGACAGTACCATTAAATTGGTTGATATTAGATACTCGTAAAAAACGACCTGAGTCTTTAAGTTTTATTAAAAATGTATTGAATTCATTTGGGATTGCTATAAATTGAAAGATTCTATCTGTTTCTGTACCATCGAAATTAGTTATATTAGAAGTAATAACATTGGCATATACGGTTGAAGTTAAATGACGCCAAGCACTATTATCCGGACTTCCATCTGCATTCATACGTTGTATATAGTAAGATGTAGCTTCACTTAAAGTTACCGTTTGGTTTTCTTCCGTTTCTTCTAATGAAGAGGCATTAACGGTTCTTGCATTTGGATTTGCTTGAAAAGAAACCGTTGCTTCAGCACCAGTAAAAACAATATTACCGTTAGCATCTTTATACTCTGGTGTAATAGGTACACCATCAATAAGTTCGTTTTTTGCGGCTTCACTAAGACCTTCTAAAGGAATTTTTAATTGGCTCATAAATGAAAACTCATCTATTGGAATGGTCTGCGTATAGTTGCCGTTATTGGCATTTATATTAATCGTTACTTGCGTTGGTTTATAACCTTTGCGTGCAATTGGTCTAGCATCTAGAACAACTCCAATATCGCCAGGATATGCTTCAAAGTCATTAGCGGTTACTCCTCCATCGGTTAATTCACCTTTAATGATTTCGTCTGGTGGTGCTCCTTCATCTTTGCTACAATTAAATAATGTGATAGCTAGAGTAAAACATAAAATCCATTTAAATTGATTGTTTTTAATAATGTTCATAATAACTAATTTTTGTGGTTTCTTAGTATCGTTTTGTGTGTGACTTGCCCAAGTAAAGTCTGCAGCCCTCTTAGACAAGACACCACAAAACGGTAGTTGCCAACTTAATGACTAGACAAACATAATAGCTTGATTTTCAGAAACAAAAAAAGCACTGGGTACAAAAGGGGTACAAGAAAAAAACACCTATTTTTACAGGTGTTTCAAAAGGTTTTATATAGTAAAAAATAATTAAATAGCGATAACAATAGCTTCTAAAGAGTCATTGGATTCGATTCCCATTTTCTTCCGAAGGCGCTGTCTAGCTTTTTTTATACCATCACTAGAAATGTTTAGAATATTGGCAATTTGCTTCGATGACAAATTCATTTTCATCAATGCCATTAAGCGCAAATCATTGGAAGTGATATTTGGGAATTGTTGTTGTGCATTGGTGTTGAAATCTTTATGTACTTCTTCAAAATAACGCGAGAAATTTTCCCAATTATTGTCATCTTGCAAATCAAAATTAATGGTTTGAATAAGCATTTGATAACCTAGATCTGCATGGGCATCGGCTTTTAAAACTTTTGCTTTTTCTTTTAAATCGTTTAAAACTTCATTTTTTTTAGCGAGATGTAGTGCGTGCGTAGTGAGTTCTTTGGTTTTAAACTCTAAATCGGCTTCGGCTTTTTCTTTGGCGAGTTTATTACGTTTATTTCTTTGGTAAAAAGCGTAAACTCCTATTAATGCAAGTAGTAAACCTAAAGCCATTAATAAACGTTGCTGATTATTGACTTTGCTTTTAATGTTTAGTAAATCAATTTCATTTTTTTGAATTTGAATTTGCTGTTCTTTTTTTTCGGTTTCGTAAATGGTGCGGAGCTCTTCTATTTGTTGAGATTTAGTTGCGCTGAATAAAGAATCAGTTATTATTTGGTGCTGCTTAAGATCCAATAATGCTGGATTAACTCTGTTTAATTGTTCATAAATTCTAGAACGGAGTAGATAATCTTCGCTTAGGTTAGCTATAGCTCCAATACTCTTATTTATATCAATAGATTGATTTATATAATCTAAGGATATATTCCAATTATTTTCAGCTGATTTTACATGTGCTAATTGATTTAAAACTGAAGCGATATTATTTTTAAAACCGATTTCTTTATATTTTTTTAAAGATGATAATAGTTGGTTTTCAGCCTCTTGATATTTTTTTTCTTGAAAGTAAATCATCCCTAGACCATTGATAGCATCAGCTCCATCCTTTAATGATTTTGTGTCTTGAGATAATTTTAAGGCTTTTTTGAAATACGTTTCAGCTTTATTATAATTTTTAAGTTTTATATAATTTTCTCCAATTTGATTTGCTGTTGAAGATTGGTAGAAAAAATCTTCATGCTTCTCATAAATATTTAAAGCTTCTCGACTATATTGAATACTTGATTCATTGTTTCCTAAAGCCTTTTCAATATTACCTAATTGCTTAAGTGCATCAGCTTTTCTAATTTCATCTTTTGTTTGTTCAAAAAAACGTAAAGCATTTAAAGTTTCTTTCAATGCAATATTATAGTTTCCTTTTAGTAATTGTATTTCGCCTAAAAGTTCATATTCAGCACCAATAAGGTTAAACGGAATTTTATTATGTAGAGCTTTAAGCTGTTGATTCTTATCGTATAAATTTATGTTTCGCATTACAATATCAATGGCTTCATTGTAATTACCCGAATCTTTTTCTATGGATGCTAAAGAATGATTTGCGAAAATTTGTACGAGAGTTATAGAATTTAGTTTTGCTATTTTAGACCCTTTATTATAATAGTATTTAGCTGAATCAATACTGTTTTTATTATAATAATAATTGCCTATTTGTAAGTTGCTTGAAGCAATTCCAGTGTTGTAATTAAGTTCTTTGGAAAGCTTGAGTGCTTTTTTTGCATATTCTAAAGCTAGTTCGGGATTACTAAACATAAGTTGTTCGTGTAAGGTCCCGTAATCCCCAACTTTAAGTGTGTCATCTGGTCTTATTTTTAATAATTGGGTAAGACTATCAACGTATTTTTTGTTTTGAGCTAAAGCGAATTCACTGATTGAAAGGTATATTACGCAGAGTAGTACAAATTTTTTCATAGTAAAACATATCTATTAAAATAAAGATACGAATTATTAAAAGGCTCTAAAATATATAGGTAAGACAAAAGGGGTACATAACTATTATAGGATGATTTCTTAGTAATTTTTATGTTTTTAAAAAAGTATTTCAAAAAATCGCAAATAGTAATTACTCAATATAAAATCAATTTTTATTTCTGTGTATACAGCATGATAAGCTATTAATTTTAGACTTCGGATCACAATGCACACAGCTTATTCCTAGCTTAATTGTACATTTAAAACCCTTAAGCAGTTAGTTTGTTATGTTGCATTGTAAAAAAAAGCAAGCCTTTTAAAGACTTGCTTTTTGTAACTAACTAATTCATTAAAGTTTAAAAAAACTAATCGCAAGCGTTTTGAATATTACGTATTTCTGTTGAAGTTTGTATGAGTCTTTCCAATATTGTATTTCCTTTTACGGTTACTTCAATAAATTTCTCCTGTACGTCTGTGATTACACCTGTAAATTTGTTAAATGCAAATTGTGTTGCAATTTCTTTTCCACTTAATTCTGAATTGTCTTGTTGATACTTACCATAAATTCTAAAGCGCTGTACAAAAGGAACTTTTACATACTCATATTTTTGATAAACATCAATAACAGAAACAGCTTCTCCAGCAGGAACCGCAACTTCTCTCTTTACAGCTACCTGAACTGATTTTTGTTTACCAAAACTCTCTGAGTTAGTTGTTGTTGCTGTTTCAGTTTTACTATAATTATAAGTTCCTGTTACTTTGGCTGATAATTTGCCTCCAGTTCCAAAAAACTTTGTTTCGGCTTCATATCCTATGGATAGAGACACACTACCCGCATTAGTAGTGGCAACAGACATAGATTCTTGCCAAGAAACAGTTTCAGAGGTTGTTACGGTTTCTGATTGCCCAATGCCTTGGGTTAACAAAACATTACCGCAGTTGCGTAGTGTGGTATTTACTTCACTATTATTGGTAGATGGCGGCATTATAGGCGGTAAGGATTTATAATCTATCGGTTGAATATCCCAATCTATATCAAAAGCTAATATTCTAAAATAAGCAGGAGTTTCATTAACCGTTTCATTTCCAGATTTTAAAAGATTTCCATCCACTACAATAGGGTTTCCTGTATATAAAGATGTTATTGTATATAAACCAGGTTTTGCCTTAGTTATTTTAAACTTGTAATTTATAAACGTTGAAGCACCTGTATTTCCACCATTGGCGTTTAGATTTAGTTTGGATTGAATGTTAATTCTACCAAGTTGGGAGCTTCCCATGCTAGCATACAAATAATGAATATCGTTTCCTTTATGCACACTTATATTAAAAACATCTTCTTCCCCATCTATTTCTTCAAATATAAAGGTTGTGTAGTCTTCTGTATAATCAATATTATAATCTAAGTTTCCAATTGGAGTAACCTTCATAGGAGTATCTGGGTCTGTAGTATTTGGATAAAGTTCAGAGTTTGGGGCACTTTTAATATTGTTATCTTTATCTACGATTTGCATGTAATGAATAATATTATTTCGTAGCATAACATTTTTATAATTGTCTTCTAGAGTGTTAGAATCTATTTCTTGCTCTGATGGGTTAGCTAAAAAAGAAAGTTTAGGAAAATCTCTTCTCGCAAGCTCCATACCCATCTCATCCTTTATAATAACTGTTAAAGCAATACCTTCTTTTAATTTAGCTTTTATCTCATCATCTAAGATTTCATTTTTAAAAGATAAATTGGCTAGATTGTTAAATTCATCAATAGCGATATCTTGATCTTCAAGATTAATATCGCCACCAAATGAAATACTGGCTGTAAAAGGTTTATATCCTTTTTTAGCTATTTCTCTCGCACTGATGCTAACAGCAATTTGGCCTTCATCGGTTTCAAATTCATCTAAAGAAATAGTTGGGTCTAATACTTCAACTTCTCCAGTACCAGTAGGAGATTCTATAGATTCATCTTTACTACACCCAATAATTAAAATGAATGTAATAAGTAACATGAGAATTTTGTTTTGTGATTTCATGACTTTTAAATTAATAGATTTGTAATACTGTTTTGTGTGATCTTGCGCCTGAGGGTTCAAACCCATAAGCAGCGCAAGAGACCACAAAGCGGTTGTTGTCAAATTAATGACAATCCAAATATATTATCTACTTGGTTTTCAATAAAATATAGTGTACGGACAAAAGTCGGACAAGCCTAAAAAGGGTACGGACTAAAAGGGGACTGGTCTTAGTTAAACTAATTGTTTATATAGATAATATAAGAGCTTCAAGGGATTCATTAGCATTTAGGCCTAATTTTTTACGGACTCTATATCTGGCTTTTTTGATACCTTCGCTAGAAATGTTAAGAATAGATGCTATCTCTTTAGAGGATAGGTTCATTTTTACCAAGGAAAGGAATCGTAGTTCTGATGCAGAAATTGTTGGATATTGTTCTTTAATTTTGGAATTAAAGTCTTTATGAACTTGCTGAAAGTAGTTGCTAAAATTCTCCCAGTTATTGTCGTCTTGTAGGTCAAAATCGATGGTTCTAATAAGATGTTGATAACCGCCATGACTCTGTGCAGTTTTTAATTCTTCAGCTTGTTGTTTGATGTTTTCAAGTACCTCATTTTTTTTTGCTAGATGTAAGGCGTGGGTGGTTATTAATCGTTTAGCCAATTAGTTCTTATAAAACCTTTAAGCGGCATATCTGGCGTGCTTATGATGGAAATACTTTTTCACTTGCGGTTTATCTTGTTTTCTTTTATTCATAAAATTATTGATATTATC
>JBAQZZ010000074.1:0-1984 GCA_049791475.1 Flavobacteriaceae bacterium
AGCCTCTATAGGTGCCACAGGAAGACCTTCCCATGAGGTTTTAGTTGGAATTACAAATACGTCTGAAACTACATGATAAGGCTTTACATCCAATTGTTTATCAATAAAAATGATGTTATCGTTCTTATTCTGCTCTATTAAAGATTGTCCGTATTCATTATTATTATTTCCAACTATCAGCAACTTAATATGCTTGTCATTAATTAAATTTATAGCATCTATCAAATATTCTATTCCTTTTATAGGCACTAAGTTAGCCACAGACACGATGACAAAATCATCTTTCGCAAACTTATGTCCCAAGGGTGTATGATACACTTTTTCTTGCGGAACATAAACCTCTGTATCAACCCCCAGATATATAAGCGCAACCTTGCGTTTCATACTTTCAAAAAATCTGGGAATCATGTCGCGATTTAAAACGATAATTTTACTTGCCAATCTAGACCTCAACTTCCAAAGTTTTGGACTCCCCCAACTCATCGCTTTTTTTGTATAAACCCAAGGAATTCCTGCCAATCGAGCAGCTAATGGCTCTGTAACATCAGAGCTCCAATGCCATGAATGTATGATATCAAACTGATGTTTTTTGAAAAACTTTCTAATTTTTAAAACTCTAAAAATCAGTGAATAATAAGGTTTTAAATTTGTTGCAAAATGAAAAACGTGAATGGGAACACCTAAAGCGGCTACTTCATTAAAAAATGCGCCTTTGTTATGAAAGCAGCATATTTCCGGTTCAAACATCGTTTTATCTAGCCCTTTAACCAAATCGTAAACGACCTTTCCGCTTCCCGCTGTATCGAAATTAGGTATCGTAAATAGAATTTTAATTTTCTTTGACCTCATCAATTATATCCGTGTTTAAAGATAATGTTAGCAACATACTCAATGGATGAGAAAACCAAACCGAATTTTCGCTTTTAAATTTGTATAAAATATCATCAATTATTTTCTTCGAGACTAATTTTTGAAAATCATCAGTGTAAAGATATTCTTTTAATTTGTTTTCATTTTTATCACCCAAAAATTGCAACTCCCAATTTCTTTGAATATATTTTTTACCTAACATGCTATTAAACGCTCTTTTTAGTTTATTCACTATGCGATATGGCATATTAAAAGGTGACTTATTTAAATGATAATTATACAAATTGAATGGCTTTTTTTCTTGCCAAGTAATTTTAGCAACCTCTGGATATCGTTTTTTTATATATGCTATTTGAATTCTTCTATCTGCGAGAAATGCTTCTGGAATGGTACAAATAAATGCACACATAGCGTTATCATAGTAAGGTAATGCTATCGGCTTTTTCTCTTCAAAAACAGATAAATTTACTGAGGTCCACCTTGGTGCCCAATACAGAGATTTAAACGCTCTTATTTTAGCGCTAGAGTTTTCAATAGCAATACCATTTAATAAACTTTGAACTCTTTCCTTTAAATAACTTTCAAAATCGCCTTCTAACTTCCAATGTTTCCAGAGCATAGTTGCTAAATCACTACCACCTTTTTTTACAATTTTTTTTAAAACTAAATCTAGTATTTCTGATTCTGATAAATCGTTATCGCACATCTTATCAAAAAGCACATCACCCCAATGTCCTAAAGAAAATACATCACCCATACTATCAAACTCATCAATAATTGCCATTTGTCGCGGGTGTGTAAAATCTGAATAGCATTCGTTAATTTTAGCTAGATCTTCAATAACATCCCATAAATAGCCTTTTGGAATTTCAAAAGCGTTAAACTTAAAATCGCAAGCTTGAGCTATTTTTTTTGATAATTTAGCTTCTGGATAACCTCCTGAAAAACTGTAGCTGTAGGCGTTTACAGACTTACCCAAATGCTTCAAAGCTACAGCTTGAGTTCTACTATCTAAACCACCTGAAAGTGGCAAAATAACTTGCTTATTTTCTGCCTGTTTATTAATAATACCTTCAAATAGCTCTGTAAATTCATTTAAACAGGTTTCAAAAGA